>CAZXTO010000018.1:0-19970 GCA_964643675.1 uncultured Planctomycetales bacterium | reverse complement strand
GTGCGTATCCCGGATCCGGAGGAGTCTTTTCTGGCGCCCTTGTCGCTGGGAGTGACTGGCCTGCTGTTGGCCGGCTTCCTTTACTACCAACTGCGCATCATCGTGCTTCTGGTCAAGCGAGGCGAAAGGGCTTTTGCATTCTTCAGCGTGTTGCCGCCGGTCGCCTTCATGCACGCTTGGGCACGCGGCGAGGAGATCGGCACCCAGAAGCTGGCACTGCATTGGGCGATCCTGCAGGGACTGCTGCTGATCGCGTTGATGTTCACCATCACGATCCACATCGGCCAGTTCGCGGACAGCTACGACGTCGGTGCCCCTTAACGCTTTCGAGAAGCGCCTAGTCACAGGGTGCCTACGCAGAATCGTGCAGCGTCGTCTGGATGCCACGCGTCTGCTGAAGTTAGGCGGCCCTGTCGGCGGCGGCACCGTGCTGGAGATTGGCTGTGGCCGTGGTTTTGGAGTAGAGGCCGCGTTGGATATCTTCGGTGCCAAGCAGGTGCATGCCTTTGATGACGATCGCGAGATGGTCGGTTTGGCGCAACGCGAGTTGACCAAGCGCGGGTTGATGGGCGGAGCCTTTGCGCCTCGTATCTGGCATGGCAGTGTGCATCAGATCCAGGCACCCAGCGGCGAATACGACGCCGTCTTCGATTACCAGGTGCTGCATCATGTCACCGATTGGCGCGGCGCCCTGGAGGAAATCGCGCGGGTGATGAAGCCCGGCGCCACCCTCTACCTGGTCGAGAGCTTACGCGCTTTCGTGGAACATCCGCTGTGGGGGAGGTGGATGAATCACCCGACGGAGGATCGCTTCACCGACATCATGCTGCTCGAGGAGTTAAATCGCCAAGGCTTCACAGTGCAGGCGCAGCGTGGTTGGGGTAAGCAGTTGCTTTGGCTTGTGGCCAGCCGCAACTGAGGGGCACTTAGGCATAAGCGAACCATAGGTGCGGCGCATGCCCGGAAATCCAAAGCGCCCCGAGCCCCCAGACTTTGGGATCACTGCACGACGACGGCGAACCTATAATCTCGCGTCATTCCCTTCTCTGGCCGTGGTTAGCCGTCAACCTCGTCGGTGCGCCCAAGGTTAGATTGTTTGCTTGAAAGCCATGACCACCGCCAAGATTACCTGGACCCTGATCGACGAGGCACCTGCCCTCGCCACACATTCCCTCCTCCCTATTGTCCAGGCCTTCACCAGTGGAACTGGTGTCGAAATCGAGCTCGCCGATATCTCGCTTGCTGGTCGCATTCTGGCGAATTTCCCGGAAGGCCTTACTGAAAACCAGCGCATTCCCGACGAGCTGTCGCGTCTCGGCGACTTGGCCAAGACTCCGGAAGCGAACATCGTCAAGCTGCCGAACATCAGTGCTTCGATCCCACAGCTGCAGGCCGCGATCCGCGAACTGCGCGAGCAGGGTTTCGATGTACCCGTCTATCCGGAAGAGCCGCAGAACGATGAGGAGCGGGCATTGCAGGCACGCTTTGCCGCAGTGCTCGGTTCAGCCGTGAACCCGGTTTTGCGTGAAGGCAACTCCGACCGCCGCGCAGCCACTGCCGTGAAGTCATTCGCGCAGAAGCATCCGCATCGCATGATGAAGGAATGGCCCGAGTCCGGATCGAAGACTCGCGTCGCCCACATGAGCGGCAAGGATTTCTTCGGCAGCGAGCGTTCGATGACGATGGAGAAGGCTACCGAGATGAGCATCGAGTTCGTCGGTGAAGACGGCCAAACCACCGTGCTGAAGGAAGGGGTACCGTTGCTGGCCGGCGAGGTTCTCGATAGCTCGATTATGAATGTCGCCGCCTTGCGTGCCTTCTTCCAAGAGCAGATGGCCGCAGCCAAGGCCGACGGTTGCCTGTTGTCGCTGCATCTGAAGGCCACCATGATGAAGGTTTCCGACCCAATCATGTTCGGCCACTGTGTTTCGGTTTACTTCGCTAACGCCCTGGATAAGCACAAGGAGGCGCTCGCTGAGATCGGCGCCAACGTCAACAATGGCCTGGCCGACGTACTCGACAAGCTCGATCGCCTGTCTGCCGACCAGAGGGCCGAGGTCGAAGCCGATATCGCTGCCTGTTATGAAGCAGGTCCGGACCTAGCGATGGTTGATTCACGCAAAGGCATCACCAACTTGCATGTACCTAACGACGTAATCATCGATGCATCGATGCCCGTGGTCGTACGCGATGGTGGTCGTATGTGGAATAAGGATGATGGACTGCAGGACACCATCGCGATGGTGCCCGATCGGAGTTACGCCACCATGTATCAGGAGGTGATGGAGGACTGTCAGAAGAATGGTCAGTTTGATCCCGCCACCATGGGTACGGTCTCCAATGTCGGCCTGATGGCCAAGAAGGCCGAGGAGTACGGCTCCCACGACAAGACCTTCACCGCGCCCGGCGCTGGCGTGATCCGCATCGTCGACGCCGCCGGCGCCACTCTGCTCGAGCAGGCGGTCGAGGCCGGCGACGTCTTCCGCGCCTGCCAGACCAAGGACGAGGCGATCCGCGACTGGGTCAAGCTGGGCGTGAACCGCGCCCGCGCCACCGGCTCCCCGGCGGTCTTCTGGCTCGACGCCGCCCGCGGCCACGACGCCGAGATCATCCAGAAGGTCGAGGCCTACCTGCCGGAGCACGACACCGACGGCCTGGAGATCAAGGTGCTCAAGCCGGTCGAGGCGATGCAGTTCGCGCTCGAGCGCATCCGCCGCGGCGAGGACACCATCGCCGTCACCGGCAACGTGCTGCGGGACTACCTGACCGACCTGTTCCCGATCCTCGAGCTCGGCACCAGCGCCCGCATGCTGTCGATCGTGCCGCTGCTCCAGGGCGGCGGCCTGTTCGAGACCGGCGCCGGCGGTTCGGCGCCCAAGCACGTGCAGCAATTCCTGAAGGAGGGCCACCTGCGCTGGGACTCGCTCGGCGAGTACTGCGCGCTCGTGCCGTCGCTCGAGAAGATCGCCGAGCAGACCGGCAACGCCCGCGCCGGCGTGCTGGCGAGCACGCTGGACGGCGCCGTCGGCCAGTACCTCGAGAACGCCCGCTACCCCTCGCGCAAGGTCAACGAGCTCGACAACCGCGGCTCGAGCTTCTACCTGGCGATGTACTGGGCCGCCGAGCTGGCGGCGCAGCAGGACGACGCCGAGCTGGCCGCCCGCTTCGCCCCGGTGGCCGCGGCGCTGCAGGAGAACGAGCAGACCATCCTCGACGAGCTGCTGGCCGCGCAAGGCGAGCCGGTCGACATCGGCGGTTACTTCCGGCCGGACCCGGCCCGCTGCGCCGCGGCGATGCGGCCGAGCGCGACCTTGAACGGGATCATCGACGGGGTCGTGGTGGCCTCGGCCGGATAGAGCCGCGCCCGCGAGGTCTGCCGAGGCCGGCTGGTCCAGCACACGGGGCCGGCCGGCCTCAGTCCGTCACCAGGCGGAAGTCCAGCCGTTCGGTCTGCGCGCGGACCTCGCCGGTGGTCATGTCACCGTCGATCATCCGCACCCGCCAGTGCAGGCTGCGGCTGCCGTCGGCGTGTTCGTCGACGAAGCAGGCGCCGGTCCAGCCCAGCGGCGCCTCGACCTCTCCCAACGGCCGCACGGTGGTGGCGCGGCTGCGGGTGCGGGCCTCGGCGAAGACCAGGGGAACGTCGGCGTTGCGCTTCTCGGGGCCGTACCAAGAACTCTCGATGGCGACGCCGGGGCCGCTCCAGGTGTAGAGCACCGGGAAGGAGCAACCCCACTCCGGGTTCGGCGGGTACTCGGTGCGGAGCCAGCGATCGGGCGCGTGCACGCTGACCTTGGTGCCGCGCTGCTCGACCCGGGCCGGTCGCTCCGTCTGCGGCCGCGCCAGGCCGAGTTGTAGCGCCGGGTCGCCGTAGGCCGCCTGATGATGGAGCTGGTAGTAGTGCAGGCCGCCGCCGCTCTCGCCCTTCTCCATCACCGTCACCAGGACGCGGTTCTGAGCCAGGCGCTGCGCCTCGCCGAGGGTCGCGCCGCCGAGCAGCGCGTTCTGGACCTCGCTCAAGAACAGGCTCCCCTGGGCGACTCCCCGACGGCCGTTGCCGACGAAGGCGACGGCCCCGTTCCGCAGCAGGCGTGCGGCGACGGAGCGGTGCTCGGGATCCTGGTCCAGGGAGGCGGTGCTGCAGCCCGAGGAGCTGACCAGGGCCGGCGCCAGCAGCACCTCGGAGTCCCAGGTGTAGGTGTCGCCGAGCACGGTCCACATGGCGTGGGAGCCGTGCACGATCAGCTCGGCCTCGGTCAACGGCGAAGCCTCGTCGATGGGTTCCTCGCCGGGGTGATGGCCGAGGGGGCGCAGGCCGGCCGCCTCGAGCAAGGCGCCGTCTGGTCCGGCCCACTCGGCGGTGGCGAAGCTCCCGCGCCAGGCCTGGTCCGGGAAGTGATCGCGGACGAAGCCGCGGCAGGCGAGCAGGGTGGCGGAAGGCAGGTCCTCGGCCAGGAAGCGGGCGAAGGCGAGCTCGACGAAGGGGTCCTCGTCGGTCTGGGCGTAGGGGAGGTCCGAGACCAGGTCGGCGTCGATGCCCTGGCCGTGGTCGATGACCGCCAGCGGCAGGGCTTCGGGCCATCCCACCAGGCAGAGGTAGCGGGCCTGCCCGCGGGCGGCGTCGTGGTAGCGATCGAGTTCGCGCCGCAGCTCCTCGGAGGTCGGCGAGCTCAGCCAGGCGGCCTGGCCGCGCGCCTTCTCGTCGGCGTCGAGGTCGGCGGTCCAGCGGCGGCCGCCGAGGGCGAAGTCCTCGCCGGTGCGGATGGGGTGTTCGTCATCGCCGTCGAAGGCACCATCGCCGTTCCGATCGAGCTGCAGCTGCCAGCGGCCGCTGGCGGGATCGCGACCGGTGAGGAAGGGGGTGGTCCGCTCGCCCAGTTGGATCGTTCCGGCGCGCCAACCGTCGGAGCTGGCGGCGGCGCCTTCGGGAGCCTGCTCGAGCACCTCCGCAGCGTCGAAGCGCTCCTTCCAGCGGGTGGCGAAGGGAAGCGGCGCGACGGCGCCGCGGCGGGCCGCCGCGAGTAAGGGAGCGGCGAGGTCGAGCCGACGCTCGCGACCGGCGGCCCGCGCATCGGGGTTGACCGCCGCCAGGTAGTCCACGCCATGGCGGCGCCGGACCAGCCAACGCACCGCTTGCTCGGCACCCTCGAGCGAGGTGACGCGCAAGCCATCGAGGGGCGGGCTTCGCTCTCCGATCCACAGCACGCGCGTCGCGCCCAACTGCTCCAAGCTCGCCTGCAAGGCCGGCCGCGGCCCCTCGGCGGAGCAGGGGAAGAGTGGCGCCGGCAAGCGCGCGGCGAGGCCGGCCGCGGCCAGGGCAGCGCCGCGATCCGCCGGGTCGTAGAGCACCACGCGGTCGGCCTGGTCCCACGCGGCGGCGGCCAAGGCGGAGGCCGCCTCCAGCGCGGAAGCGGCGGGCAGGGCTTGGAGGGTGGTTCGATCGGCCAGCGCCGCCGGAGGCTCGGGCGGCCCCTCGCCGCCGACCCAGATCAGGCGCTCCGGCTGGTAGCGACGCAGGAAGTCGACCAGCTCCGGACGCCAGGGGGCCGCCGCGTCCACGGCCAAGGCGACGGGCGCGCCGTCCCCGAGCGCCGCCGCGGCCGGCACCGCCGCCAGGTAGGCGTCATCGCGCCACGAGGCTTCGGTCGTGACCGGTACCAGGACGGCGACCCGTTCGGCCTCCGCTTCGGTCCCGGCCCGCGGCTCGGTGGGCGCGGCGAGGGCGGAGACGGTGGCGAGGAAGGCCAGCAGCGCGGTCGGGAGGAAGGAGGTGAGCCGGGAGATGTCCGATCCTAGCCCGAGTCGGTCCGTATAACCGCCGCATGGCGAAGCGGCTCCCCCTGCTCCTCCTCCTCCTCGGCCTGCAGCAGCTCGGCGCTCCGGCTCCCAGCCAAACCCAGGATCCGACCCCGACTCCGGAGGAGATCGGCTCTCTGCGCCACGCGCGGGTGGCCATCGACACCGAGGGCGGCGAACGACCGCTGACCTTCCTCGCCAGTCGATTGGGCGAGGAGGAGCTCGCCGCCTTGAAGGAGGCGGCGCCCAATTTGCGCATCCTCGTCCCGGCGGGCGCAGCCGAAGCCCTGGCCCTCGCGCCGGAGGCGCACGGCGCCGACGGCCGCTGGGCCACCGCCGAGTTCCTGCGCGCCGCCGAGCAGCTGGTCTGGGTCCAGGCCGGGAGCGCCGGGGTCGACCGCTACCTGGACCGGAAGGAGCTGATCGAGAACGACCGCGTCGTGCTCACCAACATGCAGGGGGTTCACGGTCGCGCCATCGCCGACCACGTCTTCGCCCTGCTGCTGGCGCTGACGCGCGACCTGCGGCCGCACCTCGACCCGGCCCGGCGCGGCGAGTGGAACCGGCGCGGCAGCGGCGCCGAACCGATCGCGCTGCACGGCCGCACCCTGCTCGTGGTCGGCCTCGGCGGCATCGGCCGCGAGGTGGCGCAGCGCGGCAAGGGCTTCGGCATGCGCGTGACCGCCACCCGCCGCAGCCAGACGCCGCCGCCGCCCTTCGTCGACCACCAGGGCACGCCCGACGAGCTGCCGGCGCTGCTGGAGCAGGCCGACGTGGTCGTCCTGTGCGTGCCGCTCACCGCCGAGACCACCGGCCTGATCGACGCCGAGGCCTTGGCGTCGATGAAGCGCGGCGCTTATCTCGTGAACATCGCCCGCGGCAAGGTGGTCGACACCGAAGCCCTGCTCGCCGCCCTGCAGGAGGACCACCTCGCCGGCGCCGCCCTCGACGTGACCGATCCGGAGCCGCTGCCGGCCGACCACCCGCTCTGGCAGCTCCCCAACGTCCTCATCACGCCGCACGTCGCCGGCCGCGCCGCTTTGACCCGCGCTCAGTGGGACCGGCTCTACCGCGAGAACCTGCGCCGCTTCGCCGCCGGCGAGCCGCTGCTCAACGTGGTCGACAAGCAGGCGGGGTACTGAGCCGCGGCCGGCCGGTCTCCCCGGGCCGGCCGGGGCGTCGCGCTCGAGCTTCAGTCCGTCGCGCTGGGTCCGCCGAGGTCTTGCCAAGCCTGGGCGAAGCGTCGCCCCAGCTCCAGCTTGGCCTGCCGGTCGAAGTGCAGGCCGTCGTAGAGCTGCCCCTGCAGGTCCAGATTCGAGAAGTAGGTCATGAGCGGGTCCGCTGCCGCCGCCTCCTCCTGGGAGACCCGGACCCGGTCGCGGTGGCCGCCGTCGGCGGCGATGCCCCCGACCAGGACGCGCATGCTCTTGGCCTGCGGCAGCTCACGGCGCAGGTTGCGAGCGAGAGCGGACAGCCTCTTGCCGGCCGCGCGCGCTTCGGCGGCGCTGTCGCTCTCGCCCTGGAGGTAGAGCAGGGCAGCCACCTCGAAGCCGGTGCCGGCGGGCAGGGCGGCGACCGCCTGCTCCACCGTCCTCACGACGTGGCGGTACATGTGGTCGTCGGCGCTGCCCTTGGCCCAGTAGCCGTTGCCGCCGCCGCCGCGCGCGGCCTTGACCACGACGAAATCGCGCTCGCCGGCTTCGAACAGGGCGCGCGCGAAGCCGATCTCCGGCCCCCAGAAGCTGGTGTTCCGGCCTTCTCCCTGCTGCGCTTGCAAGGCCAGGAAGCGGCCGCCGGAATCGCCGATCAGCGTGGCCGGGCCGTCGCCGGCGCGGGTCGAGCGGTTGCTCCAGGAGAAGCGCAGGGCGGCGTCGGCGGGGTGGGGGGGCGGCGCCGTCTCGGCCTCGCCGGGATCGGCGGTGGTGCCGAGGGCGTTCGATTGGCCGGTCAACACGTACATCCGGATCGTGCGCGGAGCCGGCTTCACCATCCGCTCCTCGACCAGGGCGGCGTGGACCCGCTCGGCGATGCGCTCGGCGCCGTTGGCGTCCGGGTGCAGGTGATCGGGGAACAGCTCCGGGTGGTCGCGCAGAGGTTGATGGAGGTCGACGCGCGCGGCGCGGTTCTTGCGCGCCACCTTGGCGATGGCGCGGTGGATGGCCGCCTCGTCGCGGCTGCCGTGGAAGCGCTGGCCGGGGAAGAGCGGCGCCAACGGACCCCAGAGCATCAGCTCCGGCTCGGTCGGCAGCTCCCGGTAGTCGGCCAGCAGGGCGCCGTAGTCGGCGACGAAGTCGTCGCCGCTCTGGCCCCAGGCCATGATGTCGTTGATGCCGAGGTTGCTGATCACCAGCTCGGGCTGGAACAGCAGCGCCCGCTCGTGCTCGGGATTGCGGCGGTAGGCGCGCGGCCAGTCCCCGCGTTTGGTCGCCAGCGCGACCCCGGCGCCGGAGCGACCGAAGTTGCGCACCTGGTAGCCGTCGCCGAGCAGCTCCTGCAGCCGCGCCGGGTAGGCCTCGGTCTCGGGCGCCGCCAGGCCGTGCCCCGCCGTGATCGAGTCGCCGATGCACGCCACCCGGACCGGCACCCAGTCCTGGCTGCGGAAGGGGGCGGCGGGCAGGCCGGCGCGGTTGACCAGGCCCCATTCGGGGACGGGGGCCCAGGCGTAGCGGGCGTCGACCGGCGCGGGGACCTCGGGGGAGGAGAGCCAGACGCTGCTCCCGCGCAGCTCGGCGCGCGCCGGGTAGTAGCGGCGGTCCTCCCCGGCGAGTTCGAAGCCGGTCGGGCCGCGGCCCTCGGCCCAGGCCAGGCCTTCGGCGTGCTCGAACTCGATCTCCAGCTGGGCGCCGTGGCGCCGCTTCTGCGCCGGGATCGGCCCGGAGGCCTCGAGCTCCAGACCGTACTGGCGCTTCAGCGCCAGCCGGGCCAGCCGCTCGCCGACCGGCCGCTTGGCGCGCGGGTGGACGTCGGTCGGGTGGCCGCAGTCGATGGCGACCGCCATGCCGAGATCCCGGTCGTCCAGCCAGGAGGCCTGGACCTCGCGGAACTCCGGCCACGACGGCCGCCCCATGCCGGGCAGCTGGACGAAGTGGAAGGGCAGCTCGGGCCGTCCCCAGCTCTCGCGCCACTCCGCCACCAGCAGCCGGAACAGCTGGTCCGCGACGCGCGGCAGGTGGGCGTTGGACTCGCCTTGGTACCACAAGACGCCGCGCAGCGGGAAGGGCGCCAGCGGCTGGATCGCCGTCTCGAACAGGTAGCCGGGTTCGAAGAAGTGGCGCGGCCGCGGCGCCGGGCTGCCGGCTTCGATCCAGTCGCCGAGCTGGGTGCGGGTCCGCTCGTGGAGGAAGGGGTGGCTGAGCTGGGTGTCGAGGAAGTCGCTCGCCAGAGGTTCCAGCTCCGGCGCTGCGCGCAGGCTCGCCAGCGGCACCCAGCCCTCGGTGGACGAACCGCCCACCGAGACGTCGATGAGGCCGACGGGCACCTGGAGCTGCTCGGCGAGCTCCATGCCGAAGTAGGCCCCGACCGCCGAGAAGGAGGCGGCGCTGGTCGGGGAGGCCGTTCGCCAGCTGCCGCTTTGAAAACCGCCGACGGCGATGCGATCCAGCTCCTCGGCGCTGAGTCGGCGGGCTCCGCCGCCGGGTGAACCGGTGCGGTCGCAGAAGCGCAGCAAGGAACGACTCTCGAAGCCTGAGGCGGCCTCGGCTCCGCCTTCGGCGCGCGACAACGGGAAGTCCATGTTGGACTGGCCGGCGCAAAGCCACACCTCGCCGACCAGGACGTCTTCGAAGATCCGTTCCTGGTCGCCCGCAGACACCCGCAAGCTCCGGCCGTCGGCGCGCGCCGGCTCCGCCGGCAACCGCAGCCGCCATCGCCCGTGCTGGTCGGCGGCGGTGGTCCGGTCGTGGCTGGCGAAGCGCACCCGGACCTCGGCGCCGGCCTCGGCGCGGCCCCAGACCAGGATCGGCTCGTCCCGCTGCAGGACCATGTGGTCGGCGAAGACCCAGGGCAGGCTCAGCTCGGGTTTCGCGCCGGGGGAAGGGCCCTGGGCGGTGCTCAGGGGCCCCAGGAGCAGCAGCAGGGGGAGGAGGGAGGTCATGGGACGCCATGGCCAGCATCCCGCTGCCGTGAGAATTGGCCAGAATAAAGTTCCCGCGTTCGCGGAACTATATAACATGGAGTCGGCTCCAGCTCCTTTCCGATTTTCGTGACTGCCCCCACGCGCCTTCCGAATCGCCGCTCGGTCGCTGACCACGCCGAGAGCCTGGCCACCGTGATCCAGGAGCGCCAGCTCCAGCCCGGGGACCCCTTCCTGACCACCGAGCAAGCGGCGAAGCACCTGCAGGTGCGCCGGGAGGTCGCCAACCGCGCGCTGCAGGTCCTGGTCCATCGCGGGCAGATCGAGCGGCGGCAGCGCATCGGGGCGGTGGTCGCTCCTCCTCGTCAGGGGGCACCGCGCCTACAGCAGGTCCACTTCGTCATCCAGGAGGATCACCTTCCGGACCGGTCGAGCTACTCGGACACCGCTCAGGTCGGCATCCATTCGGCGCTCCCCGGTTGCGCCGTCGACCTGATCCGGGTTCCTTCCGGCGAAGCCAAGCGGGTGCTCGAGCCGGTCCTGAAGCGTTCGCTCCAACAGCCCCGGCCCGAAGGCTACTGCCTGGTCCGTTGCGACTACCCGACCCAGCGCCTGGTCGCCGACAGCGGCCTGCCCGCGGCCGTCCACGGCACCCCGTACGCCGGCATCGAGCTGCCGTCGGTGGACGTCGACGGGCACCAGATGGGCTTGCTCCAGGGGAAGGCCCTGTTCGGGAACGGCAGCGAGAAGATCGTCGTCCTGTGCCGGGACCGGATCCTGCCTGGCGACCGCTGCTTCCTGGCGGGGCTGCGCGAGGCGACGCGGCTGGCGCGAGCCCCCGGCGACAGCCTCGAGGTCGTGGGCCTCGCGCCCTTCCCCGAGGTGATCCAGGCCGAGCTCGAACTCCTCTTCGCCAGCGAAGAGAAGCTGGGCATCGTCTGCACCACGCGCGAGCTCGCCGACCTGGCCTGGGCCGCCGCCCGCGATTCGGCGCGCGTGCTGGGGCGGGACCTCTGGATCCACGCCAACAGCCTGGGCAAGGGCAGCGCCCGCCCGCCCTTCCCCTGCCTGATCGCGCGGGAAGACGCCGAAGCCCAAGGGGCCGCCCTCGGCCGCCTGCTGGCGGCTCGACTCGCTGAGCCCGCGCGCCCGGCCGAGCACCGCCGCATCCACTGCGCCTTCTTGCCGGCGGGGGGGAAGCCGTGACCGGCGCCCACGCCCGCCTGGATCCCGCGGCGCTGCTCGCGCGCTACCGGCGGGACGGCTTCGTGTCGCTGCCCGGCTTCCTCGACCGCGACGAACTCGACGCCCTGCGCGGCGATCTCGACCGCGTCCTGGCCGAGACCCTGCCGGCCCTGCCCGCCGAAGAGGCCTACTTCGAGGACCCCGGCGACCCCGCGACCCTGAAGCAGGTCCAGCGGCTCCACGGCCGCGACGCCGAGCTCGGCGACCACCTGCGGAGCGGCCCCTTCTACCAGCTCGCCAAGTTGCTGCTGCAGGATCGACCGGCTCCCCAGAACCTGCAGTACTTCGACAAGCCGCCGGGCGCCAACCAGCCGACGCCGCCGCACCAGGACGGGGCCTACTTCCCGATCACGCCCATGAACGCGGTGACGATCTGGCTCGCCTTGGAGGACGTCGGCCCCGAGCAGGGTTGCGTCCGCTACCTGCCCGGCTCCCACCTGCGCGGCATGCTGCCGCACGCCGGCAGCGAGATCCTCGGCTTCTCTCGCGAGCTCGAGGAGCCCACCGCCGAAGAGACCAGCGCGGAGCTGGCCTTCCCTTGCGCCGCCGGAGACGTGATCGCCCATCACGCCCTGACGGTGCACCGCGCCGAGCGCAACCGTTCGACGGTGCTCCACCGCCGCGCCCTCGGCTTCATCTACTACGGCGCCACCTGCGCGGTCGACGAGGCCGCGGCCGGCGTCTACCAAGCGGCCCTGGCCGCCAGGCTCGAAGAGGCAGGCCGGCTCCGGTCGGCGAAGGCATGAGCTCCGCCGCCCGCGCCGCCTCGTCCTCGCCGTTCCCGCCCGATTTCCCCCGGCTCTCCAGCCACCTGTGCCGATGACACGTCTCTTCCTCAACCTCATCCTCATCCTCTCCACCGCGGCCGGCGCCCAGGCCCAGGTCCTGGGCGGCAACGGCCAGCCCGACCCCAACTACCCGAAGCTCTGGGCCTGGTACGACGCCTCCGACGGCGTCAACGGCGCCGGCCAGCCGGTCGACGGCACGCCGGCCACCTGGTGGTTGGACCGCTCCTGGCAAGGGCACTCCCTCGTGCGAGCGAGCACCGATCCCTTCCAGCAACCCGTCTTCCGCGCGACGGCCGCCAACGGCATGCCGGCCCTCGAATTCGACGGGGACGACTACCTCTGGGGCGACAACGCGGTCGAATTCGGCACCATCAGCGGCGCCAAGACCATCCTGGTGGTGGCCGAGGTCGACCCGGTGAACTTCGACGGCTACATCTTCGACAGCTCCTCCAGCGCCGGGCGCAACGCCCTCATTACCGGGCAGCAGGCCATCCCCGACGCCTGGCAGATCTGGACCGGGACCGGGCTGGCCGGCGGCACGGTGCCGGTCGCCCGCGACCTGTTCCAGGTCCACTCGGTCGTGATCGACGCCGGTCTCCAGGAGCACTTCGTCGACGGGAGCTCGATCTACACCGGCGCCGAGGGCATCCAGGACCTGTCCGGCTTCATCCTCGGCAGCCGCTACACGCTCGCGAACTTCCTGTTCGGGCACATCGCCGAGGTGCTGGTCTACGACGAGGTCCTCAGCGCCAGCGACCGCCAGGACCTCGAGAACTATCTCACGACCAAGTACGCCTCCGGTCCGCCGCCCACGCCGACCCTGGCGGTGAGCAACCTGACGACGGGGGCCGTGGCCACCTTCACCCTGAGCCACTGCACGCCGCTCGGCCCGGGCGTGATCGCCTACTCGCTCGCCGGTGGCGGGCCGATCAGCACTCCCTGGGGGACGGGCTACCTCACGCCTCCGTACACCCAGCTGCCGACGCTGACCATCGACCCGCTCGGGAACGCCAGCTTCGCCGTCCCCGTCCCGCCAGGGACCACCGGTCTCCCGGTCTGGTTCCACGCCTTGGACGTCGCCAGCGGCACGCTTACCAACCCCTTGGCGGAAGTCATCGGCTAGGGGGAGAGGCATGCTCCGTCCCCTCTCCTGCTTCCTCGCAGTCACCTGCCTGTGCGCCGCGGCGCACGGGCAGGGCGTGGTCGACCCCAACGGCGACCCCAACCCGGGCTACCCCGGTCTTTGGGCCTGGTTCGACGCCGCCGACGGCGTCAACGGGCAATCCAATCCGCCGCCCGACGGCACCCCGGTGAGCTCCTGGCATGACCGCGGCAACGGCGGTCACGACCTGGTGCGGACCGCGGCCGGCGCGGAACCCTTGTTCCGCGTCGCCGCCGCCAACGGCTATCCGGCCCTCGACTTCGACGGCGGGAGATACCTGTGGGGCGACTCAGGAGCTGAGTTCGGCACCCTGAACGGCGCCAAGACCGTCTTCGTCGTCTGCGAGGCCGACGAGGCCAACGGCGGCTACGTCTTCGACGGCACCAGCTCCAGCGGCCGCAACGCCTTCTTCACCGGCCAGAACGCCGCGCCCGGCCAGTGGCAGACCTTCACCGGCACCGCCTCGGTGACCGGGCCCTTCGTCGATACGCGGGTGGTCCAGGTGCACTCCCTGCTGCTCGACGGCGGCTACCAGGAGCAGTTCCTGAACGGCAGCTCGGTCGCCAGCGCGAGCGAGAGCCTGTCGCCGCTGAAGGGCCTGATCCTCGGCGCCCGTTACTCGGTCTCGACCTTCTTCGACGGCCGCATCGCCGAGCTGCTGGTCTACGACGAGCTGCTCGCCGCCGCCGACCGCCAGGCGATCGAGGCCTACCTGCTGACCAAGCACCCGATCACGCCGCCGCCGCCGCGGCCGGAGTTCTTCGACGTCTTCTGGGGCAACGACGGCCACTACCCGGCCTACCGCATCCCGGCCATCACCCGCACCAGCGCCGGCACGCTGCTGGCCTTCGCCGAAGGCCGGCAGAGCCTCTCCGATCACGCCAAGAACGACATCGTGCTCAAGCGCAGCACCGATGACGGCGAGACCTGGGAGCCGCTGCAGCTGATGTGGGACGCCGGCAACGACAGCCTCAACAACCCCTGCGTGGTGCAGCTGCACGACGTCTTCCCGGGGCGGCTGCTGCTGATGTTCCAGAAGTACCCCTACGGCTGCCACGAGTCCTGCGTCGGTCCGGGCTACACCGGCAACGTGTGCCGCAACTACCTGATGTGGAGCGACGACGACGGCCGCACCTGGTCGGCGCCGTGGGAGACGACCACTCAGGTGAAGCGCCCGACCGTCGCCACCAGCATCGCCAGCGGTCCGGGCGTCGGGATCCAGAAGCGCCACGCGCCGCACGCCGGCCGCGTCGTCTTCCCCTTCAACCAGGGCGGCTCCGGCTGGTCGGTCTACGCCGTCTACAGCGACGACGGCGGCTTGAGCTGGAGCTGGGGTGACCTGGCCGACGACTCCCAGCTCGGCGGCATCGACGCCAACGAGGTGCAGATGGCCGAACTCAGCGACGGCCGCCTGATCCTGAACGCGCGCAGCACCGGCGGCAGCTACCGGCTGGTGGCCGAGAGCGCCGACGGCGGCCAGACCTGGACCCCGCTGCGCCAGGAGACCGGGCTCATCGAGCCGCACTGCAACGCCTCGATCCTGCAGCTCACCGACCCGGTCGACGGCTTCGCCAAGCGGCGCATGCTCTACGCCGGGCCGAACAGCACCGGCTCGCGCTCCCACGGCCGGGTCTGGCTCAGCTACGACGACGGCGCCACCTGGCCCGCCTCGCGTGAGCTCTACGCCGGCGGCTACGCCTACTCCACCCTCGCCGACATCGACCAGCGGCGCCTCGGCGTGCTGTTCGAGAAAGACGGCTACTCCTCGATCACCTTCGCCCGCTTCACGCTCGACTGGCTCAGCGATGGCGCGGACAGCTTGCGCAAGGCGCAGCCCTACGGCGCCGGCACCCCCGGCAGCGGCGGACACGTACCGACCCTCGCCATCGAGGGCTCGACCACCACCGGCCAGACCATGGACGTGGTCGTGGCCCAGGGCCTCGGCGGCGCGCCGGCGTGGATCCTGGCCGGCCGCGGCCGCGACAGCCAGCCGGTCTACGGCTGCACCCTGCTCGTCACCCAGCCCTTGCTGGCGCAGCTGCCCCTGTCCCTGTCCGGCAGCGGCCCCGGCGCGGGTTCGGCGACCTACTCCTACGTCATCCCGAGTCAGCTCCAGGGCTTCGACTTCTGCCTGCAGGTCTTCGTCGCCGACGGCGGAACCGCCGGCGGCTTCGCCTGCACCGACGCCCGCGAGATCCACATCTACTGAGTCCTTCCTCCCCTGGTAGCAACCATGAGACAACTCCTGCTCTTCCTCGGCGCGAGCTTGATCGCGTCCACCGCTTCGGCCCAGATCATCGGCGGCAACGGCGAACCCGACCCGGCCTACGCCAGCCTCTACTCGTGGCTCGACGCCTCCGACGGGGTCAACGGCCCCGGTCAGCCGCTCGACGGCACCCCGGCGACCAGCTGGGACGACCGCTCGGTGGCCGGTCACGGCCTGCCCCGGGTCAGCACCACCGTTTCCCGACAGCCCGTCTTCCGCAGCGCCGCAGTGAACGGCCTGCCTGCCCTCGACTTCGACGGCGACGACTTCATCTGGGGCGACAACGCCGCCGAGTTCGGCACCCTGGCCGGCGCCAAGACCATCTTCGCCGTCTGCGAGGTGGACGCCGCCGACCTCAACAGCTACGTCTTCGACAGCTCCTCCTCCGCCGGTCGCAACGCCTTGCTCACCGGGCAATCCGCCACCCCGGACACCTGGCAGATCTGGACCGGCACCGGCATCGCCGGGGCGGTGACCGCGGTGAACAAGGGGACCGTCGAGGTGCACGCGCTGGTGCTCGACAACGGCTTCCAGGAGCACTTCATCGACGGCGCCTCGGCCTACACCGGCGCCGAGGGGCTCCAGGATCTGAGCGGCTTCATCGTCGGCAGCCGGTACAACACCGCCAACGGCTACCGGGGCCGGATCGCCGAGATCCTGATCTACGGCGAGGTCCTGGCCGCCGCCGACCGGCAAGCGGTCGAAGGCTACCTGGCCAACAAGTACGGCACCGGCCCCTCTGGCCCGGCGCTGGGCGTCACCGGCCTGGTGGCGGGCGGCACCGTGACCGCCACGCTCACGAGCTGCACCCCGCTCGGCACCGTCTACCTCGGCTACAGCCTGACCGGCGCCGGCCCGAGCGCGACCCCCTTCGGCGACGTCCTGCTGAGCCCGCCCTTCACCCGCATCGACCTCACCGCCGACGTCAACGGCGACGCCAGCTACTCCGGCGCGGTGCCGGCCGGCACCACCGGCATGAGCGTCTGGCTCCACGCCTTGGACCTCGGTTCGGCGACCTTCACCAATCCATTGGCCGAGGTGATCGGCTGAGCCGTGGCCCGCAGCCGGGTCGCATCCTCCCGGCGGTGGCGCCTCCCCGGAATCGGGGAGGCGCCGCCTCTCTCCTTCCTGACCCTCGGCCTGCTGGCGGGGTGCGCCATCGGGGCGCCGGCGGCGGCCGCCCAATCCGGAGAAGCGGGGGCGGGCAAGGCCGTTCCCGTGCTCAGGGCCGGCTTGTCCGCGGTCGAGGGGGTCGACCGTAGCCCCGGTTGCTACGCTCAGTTTCGCGAGCCGGCGGTCGTGGTCACCGCATCCGGCCGGTTGGTGCTCACCGCTCAGGGGCGTGAAGCCAGCGACTGGAGCGACCGCTCCGGTCAGGACCTGATCAGTGCCTGGAGCGACGACGACGGCGTGACCTGGTCGAAGCCGATCCTGGTGGCGGAGTTCGGGGACGGGTCGATCTGCCCCAACGCCGCGGTCTACGACCGGGAGACCGACACCGTGCACGTGCTCTACAACGTCTTCACCTGGGACTTCCAGGATCCGGAGTCGCGCAAGGCCATGGGCGGCCGCGAGTGCCGGCAGTTCCATCAAGAGAGCCGGGACGGCGGCGAGACCTGGTCGGCGCCCCGGGAGATCACCACGATGCTCGGCTCGGGGGGAACGACCACCGTCTTCGGCTCGGGGGAGGGGATCCAGCTTCGCTGCGAACCGCACGCGGGACGCCTGGTCGTCCCGGGCGGCTTCCAGAAGAAGTGGGGCAACCGGATGTTCCTCTCCGACGACCACGGCCGCACCTGGACGGTCGGAGCGATCGCGCCGCGTGACCGCGTGGCCGGGCTCAACGTCCGACTCGAGAACAAGGTCGCCGAATTGGACGACGGCACCTTGGTGTTGAATGCCCGCCACACGCCGCAGCGAGTGCGCGCTTTCTCCGCGGACGGCGGCGCCACCTGGAGTCCGCAGGAGGTGGACGACGGGCTCGATGCCGTGAGCTGCAACGGCAGCCTGCTGGCGGTGCGGGATCCTGAGGGGGAGGAGGTCCTCCTGTGCTCGGTACCGATCGGCCCCGGCCGGACCCGCGGCGCGGTCTACCTCAGCCCCGACGGCGGCCAGACCTGGCCCGAGCGCAGGGTCCTGGTCGAGGGCGACTTCGCCTACTCCAGCCTGGTGCCGCTGTCGGACGGCCGCGTCGGCCTGTTCTGGGAGGCGCGCGGCCACAAGGACATCCTGTTCCGCCGCTTCGAGGTGGGGGCGGCCCCCTAGACGCCTTCCTCTCGACGCGGAGCCAGGGCATGCTCGAGCCAGTCCAGCTGACTCCTGGCTTCCCAGTAGACTGGCTGGACGCTTGCCCTCGCTCCTTCCGCGGCATCTGCGATGAAGCAACGCTCCCTGCTCCCGCTCCTCGCCCTGCTCCTCAGCGCGGCCGCCTTGCTGGGCGTGCTGTCGGGGCCGCCGGCGGCGACCGATGGCGGTGCGGCGGTGGCCGGGGCAGGCGAGCAAGCCGATCCCGGCCTGCGCGTCCAGCTGGAGGAGCTGAAGGCCGAGAACCGCGCCCTGAGCGAGCAGCTCGACCGCTTGGCCGCCCAGCCCGAGCCCGTCGAGCAGCGGGTGACCCTGCCCGAGGGGCTGATCACCCAGGAGCAGTTCGACGCCTTCCGCGAGGAGGTGCGACGAGCGCTCGCCAGCCGCGAGCTCGCCTTGGGGGAGGCCAGCCTCGGCCCGGGTGATCCGGAGTCCGCTGGCTTCACCGCCCAGGTCGCCGAGACCCTCGAGAAGATCCGCCGCGACGAGAAGATCGAGGACAACCAGGCGCGGCTGAAGGGGCGTCGAGACCGGCTCGCCAAGCGCATGCCCGAGCTGGCGGAGCGGCTGGGCCTGGACGCCAACCAGCAGGACCTGATGCGGTCGGCCTTGGAGCAGGCCTATGAGGTGCAGTCCGAGATCGTCCTGTCCTTGGAGCTCGGGCAAGCGGCGAAGCACGAGGTCGGCGAGGCCTGGCAGGCCAACCTCGACGAGCTGCGCGCCAGCCTGGGCGGCTTCCTCAGCCCGCAGCAGTTCGAGCTCTATCAGGGCCTGAGCGGCGACCTCTTCCCCGGCAACGGCGGCAGAGGGAAGTGAGCGTGGTCAGCCCGCAGCTGCTCTCGGGTGCGGCCGTGCTGCTGGCCGGCGCCGCCCTGCTCGGCCTCATCCTGCGTTCGGATCCGGGCGCGGGGCTCCCGCCGCCGGGAGCATCCCAGGAGGCCCTGCGCGCCGAGCTGGACCAGCTCCAGGAGCAGCAGTGGCTCTTGCGCCAACGCTTGGCGACGCGCGCGGACCGGTCGGAGCCTCCCGCTCCGCCGCCGCCTGCCCTGACCGGCTTCGTCACCGAGGAACAGCTGGAAGCCCTCCGCGAGGAGATCCGGCTGGCCTTGGGCTTCCCCTCGTCCACCGAGGGCGGGCGAGGCCTCGACCCCGACCCGGAGTCGTTCGAGGCGCAGGTGGCCGAAGCTCTGGCCTCCCTGCGCAAGCAGGAGTCGGTGCGCGGTTTTCGTGCCAAGCAGCAGGGCCAGGCGGCGCGCATCGCCGCGGCGATGCCGAAGATCGAGCAGTGGCTCGAGCTGAGCCCGGCCCAGACCAGCGAGATGCAGGCCGTGCTCGAACTGCAGCTCCAGCGCGACGCCCAGGTCCTGGCCGCCTGGGAAGCCGGCGAGGCGGGGGAGACCCTCGGGCAGGTCAAGCGGCAGAACCTCGAGACCCACCGCCTGGAGCTCGCAGCCATCTTGAGCCCCACCCAGCTCGAGACCTGGTGGACGCGCGTGCACGGCCAGGGCAAGTAGGCGACCGCGGGACCGTCTTCCTGCTCAGCGAGGGCACCGACGCCGGTGGCTCCGTGCCGCGGCGGCTGGAGGGGCCGGACCTGTCCAAGGGAACCGGCGACGCGGCCCCGGAGGCCGTCCCTGGGGTCGAAGGCGGAGTTCCCCGCCTAGCGCCCCAACACCTGCTTCTCGTAGTACTGCTGGTGGTATTCCTCGGCGCGGATCCACTCCGGCGCCGCTTCGATGAGGGTCGCGATCGGGCGGCGGTAGCGGCCGCTCCGGTCCCGCTCGGCGCGCGAGGCGATGGCGGCCGCCTCTTGCTCCGGCGAATGGAAGAAGATCACCGAGCGGTACTGGTCGCCGAGGTTCACGCCTTGGCCGCCGACCTGGGTCGGGTCGTGGTTGTCCCAGAACACCTCGAGCAGGCGCTGGTAGTCGACCCGTTCAGGGTCGTATTCGACGCGAACGGCCTCGGCGTGGCCGGTGTCGCCGCCGCAGACCTGGCGGTAGCTCACGTTCGGAACGTGGCCGCCGGTGTACCCGACCTCGGTCGTGTGGACGCCGTCTACGGCACGGTAGACGGCTTCGACGCCCCAGAATCAGCCGGCGGCGAAGGTGGCGTATTGCGAGGCTGCTTCGGCGGCCATGTTCGATGCGGCGGCGGTGGGGGCAGCGGGCGGGCTGCCGGTCGGGTCGGCGGTCGGGTCGGCGGGAGCGCTGGCGGTCGCGCCCGCGGGAGGGGCGGTCGCGCTCGGTTGCTCTGGAGCGCCGGCGCTGAAGGCAGGCGCACGCACGGGGGGGGCTGCGATCGAGGACCTCAGGGCGCGTCCTGGGAGGCGGTGCC
>CAZXTO010000017.1:0-20274 GCA_964643675.1 uncultured Planctomycetales bacterium | reverse complement strand
GCCCTGGTCGCGGCCGAGGCGCGGGGCGAGGTTCGGGCCCTGCTGCCCCTGGTGACCGACCCCGGGGAAGTCCTGAGCCGGATCCACGACAATCTGGCCCAGACCCTCGAGCCGGAGCGCTTCCTGACCTTGTTCCTGGCGATCCTGGACCCGGCCGACGGCAGCCTGCTGTGGGCCAACGCCGGCCACGCCGAAGGGCTGCTGCTGCGCGGTGACCAGGCCACCTGGCTGGAGCGGACCGGGCCGCCGCTCGGGGTCGACGTCGAGGCCGAGCACAGCAGCCGGCGCCTCGACGGGCTCGGCCCGGGCGACCAGCTCTACCTCTACTCCGACGGCCTGCTCGAGGCCCGGGACGCCTCGGGCGCCTTCTTCGGCGATCCGCGCCTGCTGGAGGCCGCGCGGGCGACCGAGGGCGCGGCGGCGGACCGCGTGGAGCAGATCCTGGCCCGCGTGCGGCTCTTCCACGCCGGCCCGCGCAACGACGACCGCACCGTGCTCGCGGTGCTGTGGACATGACCGACTCCGATTCGATGCTCTTCCGCGGGGGCCGCCTGTTCGACGGCCGCCGCTTCCACGATGACCTCGCCCTCCGGGTGCGCGGCGAGCACATCGCCGAGATCGGCGCGGACCTCGCGCCTGAGCCTGGCGAGTGCTGCCACGAGCTCGACGGTCGCTGGCTCTTGCCGGGCCTGGTCGATTGCCACGTGCACTTCCGCGAGCCCGGCCTGGTGCGCAAGGAAGGCTATGCGACCGGCTCCGCCGGCGCCCTGCACGGCGGCGTCACCACAGTGCTCGAGATCCAGAACAACCCGCCGCTGATGGAGAGCGGCGAGCTGCTGGCGAAGAAGATCGAGGACCTCCGCGGCGTCTCGCGGGTGGACTACGCGCCCTACGGCAGCCTGACCGATCCGGCCCTGCCGAACCTGGCCGAGATCGCGCCGCGCGCCGCCGCCGTGAAGTGCTTCCTCGGCTGCAGCACCGGCGCGGGCGGGGTCGACAGCGAGGAGGACATGCGGCGCCTGTTCGCGGGCGCCGCCGCCGCCGGGATCAAGGTGGTCGCGCACTGCGAGGACAACCGGATCATGGCCGAGGCCGAGGCTCGCGCCACTCCGGAGCAGGCCGTGCGCCACGACTTCCGGCGGCCGGCCGAGTCCGAGATCCAGAGCATCCGCGACGCGATCCGGGTCGCCGGCGAGGTCGGGGCGGTGCTGCACGTGTTCCACATCTCCACCGCCGAGGGCGGCCGCTTGGTGGCCGAAGCCGCCGCCGGCGGCCAGGCGGTCACCGGCACGACCGCGCCGCACTACTTGCTGGCCGACAGCGAGATGGCGGCGGCGGCGGCGCAGAACCGCTTCAAGGTCAACCCCTCGATCAAGGCCGCCGAGAACGGCGCCGGTCTCCGCGAACTCGTCGAAGAGGGATTGCTGCAGGGAGTGGGAACCGACCACGCCCCTCATCCGTTGGAGGAGAAGGACCGGCCCTACGATCACGCGCCGTCCGGTTTCCCTTCCATCGACTTGTTGCTGCCCCTGCTCGTCGCCGTGCACGATCGCCACGGCCTCTCCCTGGAGCGCGCCCTCGAGGCCGTGACCTGGGCGCCGGCCGAGGAATTCGGTCTGGACCGCAAGGGGCGGCTCGAAGTCGGCGCCGACGCCGACCTGGTGGTGGCGGACCCGCGCCGGCACCAGGTCGTCGACGAGGCGAGGCTGCTCTCGAAGTCCAAGTGGAGCCCCTACCACGGCTGGGAGCTGCGGGCCTTCCCGCAGCAGGTCTGGCTGCGTGGGGAGCTCGCCTTCCGCGACGGCGAGGCGCTCGGCCCGCCGCGCGGCCAGCCCCTGTTCTGATTGGCCAGCGCGCTCTTCCCGCCGTCCTTCTTCCAGGCCTTGGCCGGCCTGTCGCGGCGCCGGCGCCGCGAGGCCGGCGGGGAAGGAAGCGCGCCGCGGGCGGGACGCGGCCAGCTCGGCTTCGAGCACCGCGCCTATCGCCCAGGGGACGACCTGCGCCAGCTCGACTGGCGCGCCACCGCGCGCTCGGGCCTGCCCCAGCTGCGGCTGCGCGAGCAGGACCGGGGCGGGGAGCTGCGCTTGGTGCTGGACCGCAGCGCCAGCCTCGGCCCCGGCCACCCGCATCGCGACCACGACCAGCGACGCCTGGCGCTGGCGCTGGGGTGGCTGCAGCTGGAGGCCGGCGGCATCGTGCGCCTGCGCGCCGGGGACGGACCGGAGCTGCTGTGCGCCGGCTTCGAGCGACGCGGGCAATTGCAGGGCTGGCTGGAGGAGCTCGGCCCGCTGCAAGCAGGAGGCGGATCAGGGCGGCGGGGCCTGCTCGCGCCGGGCCGCTGCCTTTGGCTCACGGACCCGTGGAGCGAGCTCCCGGCAGCCTGCTCGGGCGATGCGACCGTCGTCACCCTGATCCTGCCCGAGGAAGACGATCCGCCGGCCGGCGGGTTACGGCTCCTCGCGGTGGAATCCGGAGAGGAGCTCGAGGTCGAGCTCGAGCCTTCGGCCTGGGCGCCGCGCTGGGAGAGCTGGTTGCAGGGCCGCTCGGCCGCTCTGCGCGCGGCGGGCGCCGAAGCGGTCGAACTGCGCTGTGGCATCACCGAGGAGCCGAGCTCGATCCTGGCGCGCGCGCAGGAGGCCGGCCTTGTCTGAGTTCGGGATCGAGCTGGCGCGGCCCTGGGGGCTGGCCCTCCTGCTGCTGGCCTTGCCCTGGATCCGGTGGGCGCAGCGACGGGCGCCGTTGGCCTGGCCGGTCGGCGGCCTCGAGCCCTTCCGCGCGCTCGCCGGCAAGGCGCGCCGGCGCCGCGGCTGGCCCTTGTCCCTCTGGCTGGGCCTGTCGGCCCTGCTGACCGCCAGCCTGGCGGCCTCGGGGCCGCGGCAGCCGGAGAGCCGTAGCCTCTGGCTGGTCGACGGCAGCTTCAGCTACGCCGCCCACCCGGAAGCCGCCGCGCCCGATTGGCAGCCGCCGGCCGACGCCGATCGTCGGCGGGTGGGAGAGCTGGGAGTGGCCTCGGCGCCGGAGCTCCTGCTCGACGCCGCTCGCCTGGACGGCGCCGGCCGCCGGGTGGTGGTCCTGACCGACCAGCCCGCTCCGGAGGGCCTGCCGGCCTCGGTGGAGTGGCGGCGACGGCCCTCGAGCGGGCGCAACGCGGCCATCCTGGACTGCTGGCCCGAGGGCGAAGGCTTGCTCCTCCGGTGGGGGCGCTGGGGCGGCGGCGGGGCGCTCAGCCTCGCCGCCGGTGACCAGGACTGGGAGCTCCGCGGCGACGGAGGTCTGCTCCGGCTCCCGTCCCTCCCGGCCGGGACCGAGCTGCTCCTTCGCGCTGGCTCGGGTCGCCCTTGGGTGGACGACCAGCCGCAGGATGATCGTTGGCGCTTGCCCGAGGCGGTGCTGTTCCTGCTTCCCGCCGAGGCCGACGAGCGCTGGGAGGCCGCTCTCCAGGCCGCCTGGCCGGGATGTCGCTGGCAGCGCGGCCCGGAGCCGGCCGCCGAGGAGGTCGGGGGGATGGGGGGCACCCGGTTCCGGATCCGCTTCGATGGCGCAGGAGTCTTCGGGTTCGCGGCCGACCCCTTCCAGCAAGAGTCCGAGCTCGACGCGGTCGCCCTGATCGGCGATCGCCTGGCCTCCGCCTACCAGGACTGGCACCCGGCTCGGCCCTGGCAGGAGTGTGCCCCGCCCGGGCCGGCCCCTGCCTGGCCAGGCGGCCCCGAGGCCCCGGTCCGCTGGCGGGACGCCTCGCGCGCCCTCGCCGCGGTGGGGCTGCTGCTCTACCTCGCCAGCCTGCTCGCGCGCCGCCTCGAGAGTTGAGCGCTGCGCGGCGCGCTACCCGGCCGCTACGAGCTTGTCGGGGTTGCGGCCGAGGCCGAGCAGCAGCAGCACCAAGGCCAAGGCGCCGGTCGCCAAGGCCAGCCAGGGGCTGAGGCCGAAGAAGGAGACCGGGAGGTAACCGATCAGGACCGCGACGCCGGCGCACATCAGGGCGTAGGGGGCCTGGGTGCGGACGTGGTCGATGTGGCGTACCCGGGAGGCGGCCGAGGACAGGATCGTGGTGTCGCTGATCGGCGAGCAGTGATCGCCGAAGATCGCGCCTTCGAGCACCGCGCCGATCGAGAGCACCAGCAGACCGTGGCTGCCGAGGGCGCTGCCCTCGCCGAGCCGATCGGCCAGGAGCACCACGTTCGGTTGCAGGATCGCCATCGTGGTCCAGGAGGAGCCGGTGGCGAAGGCGACGAAGCAGGCGGCCAGGAACAGGATCGACGGCAACCAGGCCGGGTCGAGCAGGCTCGAGAACACCGCCACCAGGTAGCCAGCGGTGTCGAGGCGGGTGCAGATGGCGCCGATGCTCCAGGCCAGGACCAGCACCAGGATGGCGTCCTTGAGCAGCGCGCCGAGGCCCTTGGCGGTGGTGCGGACGAGCTCGCCGGCGCCGAGCTGGCGCCGGCCCAGGGCCAGCAGGGCGGCGACCGCGAGCGCGGCGGCCGAGCCGTCGAAGATCGCCCGTGAGCTGTCGGTCTCGGACAGCACCGTGCGGATCCAGGCGCCGAAGCCTTCGGCGCGCAGGGCCGCGGCCTGCTCCGGCTCGACGGCGGCCGCGCCGAGGGCGTACAGCCGCCAGCCGGTCACGCCGAGCAGGAACAGCAAGGGCAGCACCCCGTTCTCCCAGCGCGCGGTGGTGCCCGGGGCGCGCTCGACCCGGGTCCAGCTCCCGGCCTTGGCGTCGAGCAGGTCGCTCTGCCCGCGCCGCGCCGCGACCTCGGTCGCCACCATCGGGCCGATCTCGCGCCGCAGGAAGATCGTCAGACCGACCGTGAGCAGCGCGAACAGGCAGTAGAAGCGGAACGGGATGGTCTCGAGGAAGACCGCGTAGCCCTGCTCCGGCTGCATGCCGATGGCCGGCAGCTGCGGGGCGTAGGTCGAGATCTGGTAGGCGACCCAAGTGCTGAGCACCGCGACCCCGGCGACCGGCGCGGCGGTGCTGTCGACGATGTAGCTCAACTTGGCGCGGCTGACCTTGACCCGGTCGAAGAGCGGGCCGGCGCTGTTGCCCACCACGATGGTGTTGGCGTAGTCGTCGAAGAAGATCCCCATGCCGAGGAAGTAGGCCACCGCCTGCGCCCCGCGGGAGCTGCCGGCGTAGCGCATCAGGGCCTGGACCATGCCGTGGATGCCGCCCATCCGGGTGATCACCGCGACCGTCGCCGAGAGCAGGAAGACGAAGCCGAGGATGTAGGCCTTGAAGCTGTCCTGGACCACGTGGATCCAGAAGATGTCGACGAACAGGATCCGGAAGGCCTCGAGGAAGCTCTGGCCGGCCGGCAACAGCAGGAAGGCGCCGAGCAGGATCCCGAGTCCGAGCGAGAGCAGGGTGTTCCGGGTCAGGAAGGCCAGCAGGATCGCCAGCAAGGGGGCGAGCAGCGAGCTGCGATCGCCGACCCGCGCGCGGCTGTGTTCGGCGCCGGCGGGGTCGATCAGGATCAACTCCCCGCTGCCGTCGAGCCGGACCTCGAGCGCGGTCCGTTCGCCGTCGGTGGATCCGTCCAGGCGCAGGCCGCCGTCCTCCAACTCGGAGAGGGCGCCGGCGGGATCGAGCCGCAGCAAGGCGTCGCGGTGATCGGGCCCGAAGGGGGCGGCGCCGGGGCCGCGGCGCAGCTCGACCGCGCCCTGCAGGCCATCGGGGAAGGCTTGGTGGAGGGCGCCGTCGTCGGGGCGGCCGAGGGCCAGGCCTTGCTGGGTGGCGGGGTCCGCCGGCAGCAGGAACAGCGGCAGGCAGATCAGGGCGAAGACCCCGGCGAACAGGAGGCGGGCGGCCATGGGCCGCGACATCGTAGACTGTCGCGGCAGGCGGCGGCCCTCGCCCGCCGCCTCCTGACGCCATGGAGACCCTGCTGCTCGTCTTGCTGCTGCTGCTGATCGCGGGCGGCGCCTCGGCCATCTGGTGGCTGCGGTCGCGGCTGCGCGAGCTCGAGGAGCGTCAGCAGGAGTTCGCGCCCTTGTCGCTGGTGCCGGATCGGCTGCAGGCCCTGGCCCGGGTGATCGAGAGCCTGGACCCGGAGCAGGTGCGCGAGGAGCTGCAGAGCATCCGCGACGCGCTGCAGCGGGTCGAGGACCTGGTGGCGGTGCCCGTGGTGGTCGAGGAGACGGCCGAGGAGCCGGATCTCCCGGTCCGCTTGCGCGCCACCATCCAGCGCCACCTGCGCGAGGAAGGCTACGAGGCGGTCAACGTGGTCGAGGACGACGAGCTGCTGGCGCAGTCTCCGGAGCGGGTCCGGGTCGAGTGTCGCCGGCGCGGCTTGCGCATCCTCGGCACGGTCCGGATCGAGGACGAGCGCGTGGTCGACACCGATCTGTCGCCTTCCTACACGATGTTCCCCTGAGCGAGCCCGACCGAATCCCGAGCGAGCCCCTGATCGAGTGATGGCTGATCCCTCCCCGCGCGACGTGCGCATCTGTGACCTGCTCCAGCACGACGGCGAGACCGTGCGTCTGCGCGGCTGGCTGTACAACGCCCGCGGCAAGGGCAAGCTGCTGTTCCTGCTGCTGCGCGACGGCAGCGGCATCTGCCAGGGCGTCGTGCTGAAGAACGCCGTCGGCGAGGAGCTGTTCGAGCTCGCCAAGGGCCTGACCCAGGAGTCCTCGCTGGAGCTGGTCGGCGAGGTCAAGGCCGACGAGCGCGCCCCGGGCGGCGCCGAGCTGAAGGTGTCGGCGCTGACCGTGCACCAGGTGGCCGAGTCCTACCCGATCACCAAGAAGGAGCACGGCCCCGGCTTCCTGATGGACCACCGTCACCTGTGGCTGCGCAGCAAGCGGCAGATGGCGCTGCTGCGCCTGCGCCACCGCGTGATCCAGGCCTTCCGCGGCTACCTCGACGGCGAGGGCTACTTCTGCGTCGACTCGCCGATGTTCACGCCGAACGCCTGCGAGGGCACCTCGACCCTGTTCAAGACCGACTACTTCGGCGAGGAGGCCTTCCTCACCCAGTCGGGCCAGCTCTACGCCGAGGCCAGCGCCATGGCGCTGGGCAAGGTCTACTGCTTCGGCCCGGTCTTCCGCGCCGAGAAGTCGAAGACCCGCCGCCACCTGACCGAGTTCTGGATGCTGGAGCCCGAGATCGCCTACGCCGGCCTGGACGAGGTCTGCGACCTGGCCGAGGGCATGATCCGGCACACCATCCGCCACCTGCTCGAGCACGGCGCCGCCGACCTAGAGGATCTGGAGCGCGACCCCGAGGTGCTGCGTGGCTGGGACAAGGAGTTCCCGCGCCTGCGCTACCACGAGGCCGTCGACCTGCTGCTGCAGTGGCAGAAGGAAGGGCGCTACGAGTCCGAGTTCCAGCGCGGCGACGACCTGGGCGCGCCCGACGAGACCGCGCTCGGCGAGCACTTCGGCTGCCCGGTGATGGTCACCCACTGGCCGGCCGAGGTGAAGGCCTTTTACATGAAGCGGGATCCGGAGGACCCCTCGCTCGCGCTCGGCGTGGACATCATCGCGCCCACCGCGGGTGAGATCGTCGGCGGCTCGGTGCGCGAGGACGACCTGGATGCGCTGCTCCAGCGAATCCACGCCCACGAGCTGCCCGAGGAGGCCTTCCAGTGGTTCCTCGACCTGCGGCGATACGGCAGCGTGCCGCACGGCGGCTTCGGCATCGGCCTCGAGCGCACCGTGTCCTGGTTGTCGGGGGTGGAGCACGTGCGCGAGTGCATCCCCTTCCCGCGGACGCTGCAGCGCATCTATCCCTGAGCCGCGGCGGCCCTCGCGGCGGCTTCAGCGCGGCGCCAGTTCGAAGGCGCGCTGGGCGGCGAAGCGCAGCGCCGGATCGTCCTTGGTGAGCGCCAGCTGCAAGGTGAGGGAGGCGTGCGGGAGCAGCATGCCGGCGGCGCGCTGGGAGCGCTCCTGGGTCTCGCTGCGATCCCGCAGCAGGGCGGCGATGCCGCGGCTCAGGGCCTCGTCCTGGACCGCTCCGGTGCGGCCCAACAGGCTCTGGATGCGCGGCTCGAGGGCCTCGAGCTGTTCGACCTGGGCTGCCCAGGCGGCGTTCGGTTCGAAGCCGGACGGGGCCTCGCCCGCCTCCTGGAGCCAGGCGTCGATCTCGATCACCAGGAGGCGCTTGGGCAGCTCGTAGCGGCCGAGCCGGTTCCAGTCGGCCCACGGCGCTTGCTCGTCGACGGCAGTGCCGGTGCGCAGGAAGGAGCGGGCGACCGGCCAGGCGCCTTGGCAGCCGGAGCGCAGCAGGCGGCCGGTGGCGGCGGCGCGGGTGCCGATCGGGCGCTCTCGGTCGAGGGCGATCCAGGCCAGGGCCGGCCAGGCGGCGGGGGGGAAGGCCTTGGGGCTCAACAGGACGGCGAGTTGGCCGGCCTCATCGCCGGCGTGCCAGGCGCCGTGGAGCGCGGCCAGGCTGAGCCGGGAGTCGGCCTCGCTGCCCGCGGTGATCAGCGCGGCCAAGCGGAGCTGGGCCGGGTCGCCGCGCTGGAGGGCGTCGAGCAGGACCACCTCTTGGGCGGGTCCGTCGGGCCGCAACTCCTCGATCCCGTCGAGGGCGATCGTCCCTTGGGCCACGGCCCCTTGGAAGGCCTGCTGGTAGGAGGGGTCCGGCGCGATCCGGGGCGCGGGCACCGGCGGCAAGAGACCCGGGAGCTGCAGGAGCAGGGCGGCGATCAGCACCCGACCAGAATAAGGAACGCCGCCGGGCCCATCCTCCCGGCGGCGTTCGGGGGCGGAAGGCTCAGGCGAAGCGCGACAGCGCCTTGCGCGGTGTCGGCTGGGACAGCCGGCGCAGGGACTGGGCTTGCAGCTGGCGGACCCGTTCGCGGGAGACGCCGAGCAGGGAGCGGACCTGCTCGAGGGTCCAGGGACGGCCGTCCTCGAGGCCGAAGCGGAGGCGGAGGACCAGGGCCTCCCGTGCCGGGAGGCGGTTCAAGAGCTCCTCGAGGGTGTTGCGCAGCTCGGCGTGGCTGGGCTCGTCGGGCAGCGGCAGCTCGCGTTGGTCGGCCAGGAACTCGCGGAAGCTGTCTTCGCCGTCCTCGCCGTCGGGCGAGCGGTCGATCGAGAGGCAGGTGCGGTCGGCGCTGAGCGCCCGCTCGACGCGATCCTTGGTGAGCCGGGTCTTGTCCGCCAGCTCCTCGGAGTCGAGCTGGTCGGGCGAGGTGGCGACGGCGTCGCGCACCCGGTGCAGCGCCTGGGCCAGGTAAACCGGCAGGCGCACGGTGCGGCTCTGGAAGGAGAGCGCGTGCAGGATCCCCTGCTGGATCCACCAGGTGGCGTAGCTGCTGAAGCGGGCGCCTTCGAAGCGGTCGTAGCGCTCCACCGCGCGCAGCAGGGCGGCGTTGCCCTCTTGGATCAGGTCCTCCCACGGTACGCCGACGTGGCGGTAGCGCTTGGCCACGGTCGGGACCAGGTGCAGGTTGCGGTCGACCAGCGCGTTCTGGATCGACCGCAGCTCGTTGAGCCGCTGATGCAGCAGGTCCCGCGCGGCCGGGTCGAGGTCCTCGTCGTCCCCGGTCACCCCGGCGTCCTTCAACTCGGCCAGGACGGGGGAATAGGGGGAGAGGTGCTCCTGGGCCACCGCCAGGGCGGCGCGGCGCGGGTGGTTCTGGAGCAGGCGCAGCAAGACCTCCCGGAGCACGGTGATCGTGCGGGCGAGCAGGAACTCCTCCTCGCGGTTGGTCGGGCGCAGCCGGCGCAGGTCCGCCCAGTAGACGCTCAGCGGGTCTCCCGGGATCTGTGCCTTCGGACTCTCGCCGCGTTCCAGGAAGGAAGGCGTGGCGGCTTCCGGCAGAAAGCGGGTGTCCTGGTGCAGCAGGTGGCTTACCAGCGACTCGAACACCACCTGGAAGCGCTCCTCGGAACGGAAGGCTCGCCGGACGAATTCCCAGTCCAGGGAATGGTCGCGAACGAAGCGGTCGGGGAAGGTCGAGGTGGCCGGCATGGCGGTTCGAGATGAGGCGGTGGCGTGTGGCGGGTGGTGCGCCGGGGAGTGGCGCGCCTGGACAGCAACGAATGCCGTGCCAATCCCGGAGAATCCTGGATTTCTTCCCTTGTAGCGCGCAAAGGACTGAGATATCTGGAGATAGCGGCCAGGGCTAGGCTTCGCGCGAGAGCGGACCGGGACCGGCCGCACGGGTTTTTTCGCATCGCAGTGGGGAATATTCCCCTGTAACCGAACGGGCATGGATCCGTCTGCCTCGCAACGGAGGACATCCATGCTCGAAACCTTGCTACTGCTTTCCTGCCAGGGCCCGATGACTGCCCTGGCTTCCACCAGCTCTGACACCCGCCTGCCGCAGGACCCGGTCGTGCACGACGAGGCCTGGATCCGGCGCGAACACGGCCCGCCCGGCGCCAAGGGGTTGCTCACCAAGATGGCCCAGATGGCGCTCGTCGGCGACCTCGACGGCGACGGCATGTTCGATGCCCTGCCCGGGGTCGACGCGCTCGCGTATTGGCCGGCTGCGCCCACCAGCACTCCGAACTTGTACGACTTCGTGTTCTCGACCGTCTCCAGCGTGGGGAGCTACGAGGACGGGGACCTGCTCCGCTTCGATCCCGCCCAGGGCCTGCAGGTGGAGGTTCCCGAAGCCGACTTCCTGACCTTGCTCCAACCGGCCAGTGGCTCCTTCGACCTGGATGCCGCCAGCTACGACGCCCTCGGTGATGCGCTGTGGTTCTCGGTCGGCGCCAACCTGACGGCGACCGTGCTGGGAGACGTCGCCGACGGCGACATCCTGGTCTGGGAGTTCGCCACCGGAGTGGTCTGGCGCGCCTACACGGAGGCCGAAGTCCAGGCCCAGGTGGACCTGGTGACCGGGGGCGGGAACGCGGTCGGGGACGTGCTGGCGCTCAGCTTCCTGCCGGGAACCGGGCAGCTCGGGTTGGTGGTCCAGAGCCCGTCCAGCCTGGACGCCTCGGTGGTGGCGGTGGATCCCGCCGCGGTGCTTCCCACCGAGCTCCTCTCGGGTTGGGAAGAGGCCGACTGGGACTTCCAGCAGGCCACCGAGATCGACGCCTTGGCCTTCGTGGACGCGACCCTGCCGCAGGCTCCGGTGCTGGACCTGGATCTGCCGACCTACGCGGTCGGGGAGATCGTGCGTTTCAAGCTCCGTCACGCCGTCCCGGGGAGCATGGCCCAAGGCTTCCGCGCCCGGCAGGTCGCCTTCGATGCACGACCCGGCGTCGGGATCGGCTTCCTGTTCCTGGACCCGAATGACCCGCTGCTCCAGGCCCAGGTCCGGCATGGGTACACCTACCCCCAACGCGTCGATCCCTCGGGCACCGCGGTCCACGATTGGGTGGTCCCGCCGCTGCCCTCCGGCATGGCGACGGTGGATCTCTACTTCCAGGCCCTGGATGACCAGGGAGGCGGCTGGAGCGCTCCGGTGGTGATCCGGATCCAGTAGCCCGGGCCGACCGGCTATCCTGGCCAGGCCACCGCGCTCGCCGCGGGCCTGGCCCCTTTCCATGCCCATCTCCGCGCTGCTGCTCTTCGTTCTCGCTCAGGTCCAGGAGCCCGACGCCGCCATCCGACGCGACCTCGGCGCGCGCGACCCCGGGGCGCGGCGGCAAGCAGCTGAAGACCTGGCCGATCTCGGGGCCGCCGGGGAGGCCTGGCTCCTGGCGGAGATGGAGGAGGGGTCACCGAAGCGCCGCCGCTCCCTGCTCCTCGCGGCCGCCTTGCTCGGCTCACCGGAGAGCCTGGAGGCGCTGCAGGAGGCCGCCCGGCCGGGAAGCCGGGAGAGCGAGGTGCGCGCCTATGCCCTGCTGCTCTATGGCGCCTTCCACCCCGATGCGCCGGCTCAGGCGGCGAAGTGGTGGAGACGCCTTCCGAGCGAATTCGAAGGCAGCTGCTTGCTGGCCGGCCTGTTGGCTCAGGCTTCCGAGTTGCCCGAGATGCGGGACACGGTCTTGCGTGGCCGCCGCCCGGATCCCAGCCATCGGGCGCTCCTGCTCGCCGCCGATCTCCTGGCCACCCGCCCGGTCGCCGAGCGGCCGGAGGACGGCCTCGAAGCCGCGGTCCGTTGCCTGGGCTCCGTCCTCCCGGGAAGGCCTTCGATCGCCCAGGCCGACCTGGAGGAATACCGAGATTCGATCCTGTCCGTCTGGGTGGGGGCGGCTCGGCGCGCCACCCCGCGGAGCGAGGACGAACTCCTGCGGGTCGCCCTCTCCGGGGCCGGAGGGGGGGTGGGCCTGGCCTTGTGCCCCGATGGTCCAGAAGGGCAGCAGGCCGTCTTCGAGGCCTTGGACGATCGAGTCTCCGAGGGCTGGGCCAAGGCCTGGCTGTGGGGAGCGGCCGGGGATAGCGGCCTCCGCCTGCCGGTCGGGGAGCAGCTCCCGGATTGGGAGGTCGCCGGCCTGCTGCGCCTGGCCTTGGCCGACCCGGAAGCGGCCGCCCAGGCGGCGGAGGCCAGGCGGGCGGTGGCCAGGCGCCGCTTCGCTGCCGCCGAGGCCCTGGAGACCAGCTGGCCGGCAGCGGTGGTCCTGGCCCTGGCGCCCGAGGCCGAGGACGTCGACCTGCTCCGTCAACGGGTGGCGGAGGCGGGCGGCGAGGGGGCTCAGCGGCTGCACCCGATCTGGCAGCTGGCCTCGGGGCGAACCGCCACCGAGGCTTCGCGCTCCCGGCTGTTCCACCAATGGAGCCGGGAGCTGGGAGCGGGATACCTGGGCTTCCTCGACCGGGAGGGGCCTCGCTGGACCGCCTACCTCCTCGTCAGCGGCACCCGGGCGGCGGTCGAGAGCGCAGAGCTCTCCGTCGAACTCGAGGCCTTCGAAGGGGAGCGAGATCATGCGCTGGACAGCGAGCTCTACTCCGACCTGCTCGAGTTCCTGCTGAGCGGTTCCTACCGCTGGGACCTCGATTGAGGCCTGAGTGCGCCGCTTGGGCAGGCCGTCCGGAGGGGGCCCTCGATCTGTCCGAGGGGTGACCTGAAAACTCCTGTTCCTGGCGTCTTGATTGACCAATAACCTAGGAAGGGCCGGTCTGAAGGGGGCAGGGCTTGAGAAATAAATGCTCTGTTTTTTAAAGGAAATGAGCGAAAGGCGACTCTTGTCGTGTAGGCTCAAAGGGAATCACCCCCGAGTTCGAGCGGGAGAATCCCCTCTCCCCGAGCTCCATCCCCACAAAACCCTGGACCCCATGAGCACTACTCGCTTCGTCCTTTCGGCGGTCGCTGCCTCCGCTCTCGCTGGCAGCCTCTTCGCCCAGAACGTCTACCTCACCGAAGATTTCAATGGTGGCATCATGCCGCCGGCTGGCTGGACCGAAGGCAACAACGGTAACGGCCTCGGCTGGGAGATCGAGCTCGCTGGTCTCGGTGTGCTGAACGCTTCTGATCACGCGTTCCACAACGACTACACCGGCTACAACGACAACTACATCATGAGCCCGGCGATGGACCTGACCAACGCCACGGCCGTGTACGCCTGGTGCGAGCAGGGCATCACCTTCTCGTCCTGGCGCGATCACCACTACGTCGACGTCTCCCTGGACGGCGGCCTGACCTTCATCAACGTCGCCGACGACCTCTCCGCCGACGGCTGGTCGCACCTGAACGTCGACCTCGGCGCCTACGCCGGCACCAACGGCGTCAACGTCGCCTACCACTACACCGGCGACTACGCCTCCGAGTGGGAGATCGACAACGTGTCCGTCGATGACGTCGGCGCTCCGCCGCCGCCCCCGGCCTGGCCCAACCTGCCCGCCAGCTTCGTGACCGCCGACGGCTACGCCGACGACTTCGAAGCTCACGCTGGTGTGCTCCCGGGTCACATGGCTGCCAACGCCCTCGACGCCGGCTCCGGCCTGGCCGACCCCGAGGCCTGGTGCGTCATCGACGGCGGCTCGGGCCTGGGTGCCTCGAGCGGCATGTACTGCCTCGAGATGGGTCTCGACCCGCTCAGCAACAACTACCACGACGTCCGCAACGGTCTCATCGTCGGCCTCAACGGCGGCGGCGGCACCGGCATGATGCTGGACTTCATGTACGTGGACCACGGCGAAGAGCTGGACACCTGGGACGGTGTCTGGGTCTCCGATGACGGCACCACCTGGAACCAGGCCTCCGCTGGCTGGGCCGGCACCGCTAGTGCGTGGAGCTCCCACGCCCAGGTCGACCTGGACGCCTCCGGTGCGGCCATGAGCGGCGACTTCTACCTGCTGTTCGCTCAGGACGACAACTTCCCGTACGGCTACCTGGATGGCATCGGCGTCGACGACATCAGCGTCGCCGTCCCGGCTCCCCCGGGTCCGACCCTCGCGGTCTCTGGTCTCGTCGCTGGCGGCACCGCCACCATCGACCTGAGCTACTGCACCCCGAACGGCGTCGTCCGCGTCGGTTACTCCCTGATCGGCGCTGGTCCGACCACCACCCCGATCGGTGATCTGCTGCTGAGCCCGCCCTACTCCGAGATGCCCGCCATGACCTGCGACGCCGCTGGCGCCGCTTCGTCGACCGCCGGTGTCCCGGCTGGCACCACCGGCATCAGCGTCTGGATGCACGCTGCCGACCTCGGTAGCCTCACCTTCACCAACCCGCTGGCCCTGGTCATCGGTTGATTCGACCGTCCGGTTCTCCGGACCGCCGCGAGCCCTTCCTTCGGGGAGGGCTCGTTTCTTTTTCTAGCGGCGGTCCGATGACCGCTGCTGCCTGAGCGGGCGGCCGCGTCAGTCCCCCCGTCTGCCCCGCGCCGGATCCTCCTCCGGGGGGACGAAGGCGAGCAGCGCCGCCAACTCCGGCCGCCAGGCCGTACCCAGGCGATGGGCGAGCAACGGACCCGCGCCGGGGTCGGCGGCGAAGAACGCGGCCAGGGCGCCGCTGTCCGGATCCCGCAGCTGATCCAGGACCGCGAGGCCGAGGCGGGGTTCGCGTTGGGTGGTGGGCAGGGAGCCCGAACGGACGCGAGCCTGTTCGAAGGAGGCGGCCGCGCGCGCCGGCTCGCCGGCGGCGAGGGCGAACCAGCCGTCGTAGTTCCAACAGCGACGGTCCTCGGGCCACCGCTGCAGCGCGACCTCCAGCAGGGCCGACGGGTCGCTGGTTCGGGCGGCGACGAGCATGTCCTGCAAGGCAGCGAAGACCGGGTCGCGCTCCGACCACAGCGCGGGCGGCAGGCTCGCGCCGAGCTCGGGCTGGCTGCGCAGGGCCGAGGACGGAGCCTCCAGCAGGTCCAGGAGCCGGGCGGCGGCGGCGCTCGCGAGGGGGAGGCGATCCGGCTCCGCTTCGCGGAGCAACCAGAGGCGCTCCGGAAGCCAGCTGGCGCACTCCGGCCCGGCGGCCTCGAGCGCATCCGCCAGGGCCCGGTCCCCGGCCTCGCCGTGGCCGCCGAGGGCGATCAGGGTGGTGCTCAGGGCCGCTTCGGCCTGGCGCAGCCCCTGAACGTGGGGGCGGGCGGCGGCGGGCGCCGGCAGCTCTGCGTCGGCAGGCATCCCCTCGAGGAGTTCGTCGATCAGCGAAGACACCTCCTCCGGGAGCCCGTTGCGGGCCATGCCGCGGAGGCGGCTGATCCGCAAGGGCAGCCCCGCCGGCCCCAGGTCGGCCTCGGCGTGCCGCAGGAGCGCGATCCGCTCGCGCCGGTCTTCGGGGGCGTCGTAGTAGAGCACCGCCTCCACCAGGTCTCCCCAAGGGGCCTGCGGCAGGCGTCCCATGCGAGCCTGGCCGGCGAGCAGCTGGAACAGCTCGTCGACCACCTCGGCGCTGTTCGGCAGGTCCTTGCCGAGGTCGTTGGCGAAGGCGCGCCGGACGGTGGGGCTGGTGCCGGCGTCGAGCACCGCGTCGCGCCACCGCTGGTGGTCGGCCGGCCCCGCTCCGTGGCGGAGGTGGTCGGCGAGGGCCATCTGCTGGCCACGCGGGAGCTCGGGGAGGCGCCGATAGACATGCTCGCGAGCCGCGGGGTCCTGGGCCGCCAGCGCGGCGGCCGCGGCGTCGACCATCCCCGGGGTGAGCCGGTCTCGTTCCTGCCACCAGCGCCGGAACATGGCTTCGGCGGCCGCTTCGGGTACCACCAGGAAGGCGCGCGCTGCGCACTCCGGGTGCGCGCGGCCCTCCGGCGAGTCGAGCCAGTCGACGAAGAGCTGCAAGGCAGCGTCGCTGCGGAGCTCGCGCACCGCGTCGAGGAGCCGCTCCCGGACCTCAGGGCGGTCCTCTTCGGCCAGGCGCTCGCGGTAGCAGGCGGCGACCTCGTCCTCGGGCAGGGCGAAGCGGAGCAGGCGCCGCGCGAGGTCCTGGTGATCGCGGTCCTCGGCCTCGGTCCAGGAGCGGTAGAGGCGCTCAAGCCCGGGGGCGGGACCGGCTTCCCAGCCGGCCTTGGCGACCCGATAGCGCACCGTCTCGGGGAGTTGGAAGCAGGCGACGGTCCGCTCCACGCGCCGGGCGGGATCCCCGTGTCGCAGCAGCAGCTCGAGCTCCGGAGCCGCCGCGGCTCCGCGGAAGCGCTGCGGACGCTGTTCCAGGAGTTCGGCCAGCTCGGGGCCGAGCATCGGCCCGCAGCCGACCAGCAGGATCTCGGCCAGCTCCTCCGGGAGCGGTTCCCGGAGCATCGGGAACAGCTGGGGGGCCATGGTCAGGCCGTCGGCTCGGAGCAGGCGGATGGCGCTGGCCCGTCGCAGGGCGGCCGGGGCGCGGGCGTTGAGCACCGCCTCGAACAGCAGGTCCTGGGAGAGCCCCAAGGGGGCCGCGGCGAGCAGCCAGTCGCGGGCCCGGCCGGGCGGGTAGGACAGGAGCGGCTGGTCACCGCGCAGACTCCGCGGCAGGCCCAGGGCGTGGCGGAGGAACCCGCTCGCCAGGGCCGCGTCGGCCTCGCCGGCGCCCTCCTCCAGGTAGGCCTGCCAGAGCCTGCCCGTGACGCCGCCCGGGTCGGCGGCGGCGCCGTGGTCCAGCAGGATCAGCTCCAGCAGCAGTCGGTCGGTGGCGTCCCAGGCGGAGGCCTCGAGCCGGCGGAAGGAGACGATCTCGGCGTCGGGGAGGCTGCGGCCGCAGAGCGCCAGCAGCAGCGGGCGGGGATCCTCGAGCAGCTCGGCGGCGGCGGCCCAGGACCGGCGCGGCAAGCGGCCGTCCGCGAGGGCGGCACGGCCTGCGTCGGCCAGGGCTCGCGCCCCTTCGGGTTGGAGCTCGGCCGGCCATGCGCCGCGGAGCCAACTGGCGCGGATCAAGCGCGGGTCGGGCTGGAGCTGAGCGGCGAGGCGGCGGCGCAGCTCCTGGTCGAGTCCGGGCGAGTCCCCGGCGCGCTCGGCCGCGGACCAGGCCTCGGCCATGCCCGCCTCGATTCCCAGAGCGGCCAGCTCCGCCAACTCGGGGCGGTCGCGCCAGGCGCGGCTGGCGGCCTGGAGCAGGAGCGCGCGCTCGGCCGGGGCAGCGGACTGCCAAGCCTCGGCGGCGAGGTCCGCAGGCGTGGTCGTGGGCAGAGCCTCGGCTCGCAGCCGTCCGAGCTGCCAGGCGAGCTGGCGGCATTGCGCCTCGTCGACCTGGGCCTGGAGGAAGGGCGTGAGGAAGGCCGCATTGGCGGCAGCTTGGAGCCCGCCGGTCGGCGCGAGGAACGGGGCAGGTGCGGCGTCCAGGGCGGCGGCCGAGGCGCCCCAGGCGAGGCCGAGCCACAGCGGCCAGTCGAAGGATCGAGTCCGGGAGGAGGCGGAACCGGGGCTCATTGCAGGCCGAGGTCGCGAGCGATGGCGTGCCACACCGGGTGCTCATCGGGCAGGTCGCGCACCAACCAGACCGCACAATCCAGCTTGTGGGTCAGCGCCCGGGCGGTGTCGCCGAGCAGCATCGAGGTCCAGCGCGGCCGATTGTGGGAGCCGAGGAAGACCAGGTCGCTGTTGCGGTTGGCGGCGCAGTCGAGCACCACGTGGACCGGGGACCCGAGGTGCAGGTGGGTGCGCAGCCCCGGCACCACCTGGCGCATGGCGGAGAAGGCCGGTTCGAGGTCCTCCTCCAGCATCGTGCGCAGCCGCTCGGCCACCTCCTCCTCGGCGCGCAGGCTGTGGGAGAAGCCGGAGGGCAGCTGGTAGGCCGAGGCGACGTGCATCTCCTCGAGTCCGCAGCGGCCGGCGACGTCGACCGCGCGCGCCGCCGCGCGCAGGGCGCCGGTGGTGGGGTTCAAGGCCAGCAGCGGCCGCGAGAAGGGGCCGTCCGGCGCGCGCCGCACCAGCAGGACCTCGCAGGGTGCGTTCTGGGCCAGGTGTTCGGCCACCGAGCCGAGCGCGAGGTGGGCCAGGCCGGTCCGCCCATGGGTGCCCACGACCAGCAGGTCGGCCTCGATGCGGTGCACGTCCTCGAGCACGACGTCGACCGGATTGCCCGACTTCAGCTCCACGCGCACGAGGGTCTCGGCGTCGCAACGGAGGCGGTCGGCGAAGGCGCGCAGCTCGCGCTCGGTGTCATCCCGGACCTTGTCGGCGTAGCCGGCGCCGAGGAAGCCGAGCCGCGGATCGAGGTTCTCGGGCAGGGCGTGGACCAGGTGCAGCGAGGCGCCCAGGACCTTGGCCAGCATGGCGGCGGCCTGGGCGGCCGGCACCGAGGCCGGCGAGAGGTCACTCGCGACCAGGATGGTGCGGATCGGGTTCAGTTCCGGAAGCGTGCTCAAGGAGCTTCTCCAGCAGCTGCAGCTGCTCGCGGGTGTTGATGTCGAAGAAGGGGCCGGGGTCGCCCGCCACCGGCACGTTCAGGATCCGGTCACGGTCCTCCTCGAGCAGGTCGCGCAAGGGCCGGTCCGGGGCGTACCGCCGCAGTGTAGGCAGCCGTTCGGCGCCCACCAACAGCGGGTGGCCGCCGCGGCCGGCGGGCGTGACCGGGCGGGCGAGGAGGCCGGGACGGCCGGGCTCGGCGCCCCAGCGACTCAACAGCGCCGCCACCGCTGGCGCGCTCAGCAAGGGAACGTCGCAGGGATGGAGCAGGACGCCCTCGGCGTGCTCGGGAACGGTGGCCAGGCCCGCCAGGACCGAACCGGTGCGCCCGGCCTCGGGGTCCGGGTTGCGGACCTCCTGGTCCGCGCCGCTTTCCCCAAGCGGACGGATCGCGGCTTCGGCGGCATCGGACAGGACCACGGTCACGCTGGCCGCGCCGCCTTGGCGGAGGGCGCGGACCAGCCGCGGGAGCATCCAGCGCCCGTGCAGGTGGAGCGCGGCCTTGGGGCCGCCGAAGCGACGCCCGCGGCCGGCGGCCAGCAGCACGGCGTGGACGCCGCTCACGCGAGGGCCTCCACCGCCTGGCGGAGCAGCTCGGACACGCGCCGGAAGTCCGCCTCCCGAGCGTCGGTCGGCGGGCTCAGGCGGAGTACGCCGCGTTCCAGGCCGAGGCTGGCGCTGACCTCGGGGGCGCACTGCAGGCCGGCGCGCACGTGTACGCCGCCCTGGGCCAGGAAGGCGGCCAGTTCGGCAGCGGGCACCTGTTCGTGGTGCAGCGCCAGGACGGGCAGGCGGAGGGCCCAGGGCGCGCCGGCGGGAGGCAGCGGGGACCAGCCGGGTGCGGCGCCCAGCTCCGCTTCCAGCTGGGCGAGCTTGGTCCGCACCGGCTCGAGCTCGGGCGGCGCCTGCTCGAGCTGGCGCAGCGCCGCCTCGAGGGCGTAGATCCCCGGGAGGTTCGGGGTACCCGCCTCGAGCCCGATCGGCAGCTCGGACGGCATCTCACGAAGGTGACCGAGCACGCCGGTGCCGCCCTGGATCAGCGGCCGCGGATTCAGCTCCGGCGCGACCAGCAGCGCCCCGATTCCGCGCGGACCGCCGAGCCCCTTGTGCGCCGCCACCGCCGCCATGCTGAGGCCCCAGCCCTCGAAGTCGACCGGCACCTGGCCAGCGCCCTGGGCCAGGTCGGCGATCACCCGTGCACCAGCCTGGCGGGCGCGGGCGCAGAGCTCGGCCAGCGGCTGCACGGTGCCGAGCACGTTGCTGGCCAGGCTGAGCACCACCCATGCCGGGCGATGCCGGGCGAGGGCTTGCTCGAAGGCCTCGAGGTCGACGAAGCCATGGGCATCGAAGCCGACCTGATGGACCGGGTGGCCGCGCTGACGCAAGGCCTCGAGCGGGCGCAGCACGGCGTTGTGTTCCAGGCGGCTGCAGAGGATCGCCTGACCGGGTTCGACGCAGCCGTGCAGGGCCTGGTTGAGGGCGAAGGTGGCGCCTGGCCCGAACACGACCCGCTCGGGGTGGCGGAAGCCCAGCAGCCGCGCGAGCCGCGTGCGGGCCTCGATCCGGCGCTCGGCGGCGCCGCCGTCGGCGACCCCGCGTCCCGGCGTGCCGGCCCGCAGGCCGTCGACCCGGGCACGCTCCACCTGCCGCGAGCCTTCGCCCCAGCTGGCGCC
>CAZXTO010000016.1:0-20531 GCA_964643675.1 uncultured Planctomycetales bacterium | reverse complement strand
CCATTGTAGCACGTGTGTAGCCCAGGACATAAGGGCCATGATGACTTGACGTCATCCCCACCTTCCTCCGTGTTAACCACGGCGGTCTCGTTAGAGTCCCCACCTTTACGTGCTGGCAACTAACGACAGGGGTTTCGCTCGTTCAGGGACTTAACCCGACATCTCACGACACGAGCTGACGACAGCCATGCAACACCTGTGCACGTTCCACCCCGAAGGGCGTCACTCCTGTTTCCAGGAGCTAATCCGTGCATGTCAAGTCCTGGTAAGGTTCTTCGCGTTGCTTCGAATTAAACCACATGCTCCACCGCTTGTGTGAGCCCCCGTCAATTCCTTTGAGTTTTACGCTTGCGCGCATACTCCCCAGGCGGGGCACTTAACGCGTTAGCTACGCAAGGGAAACCCGAAGGTCCCCCAAGCTAGTGCCCATCGTTTACGGCCAGGACTACCGGGGTATCTAATCCCGTTCGCTCCCCTGGCTTTCGTCCCTCAGCGTCAGGTACGGCCCAGACAGTCGCTTTCGCCACCGGCGTTCCTCGCGATCTCTACGCATTTCACCGCTCCACCGCGAGTTCCACTGTCCCCTACCGACCTCTAGAACAGCAGTTTGAGACGCAATTCCTCGGTTGAGCCGAGGGATTTCACATCTCACTTGCTGATCCGCCTACGGACCCTTTACGCCCAATGATTCCGAGTAACGCTCGCACCCTCCGTCTTACCGCGGCTGCTGGCACGGAGTTAGCCGGTGCTTCTTTACCTGCCTTTGTCAACACTTACGCTATTAACGCAAGCGCGTTCTTAACAGGCGAAAGAGGTTTACAACCCTAAGGCCTTCGTCCCTCACGCGGCGTCGCACCGTCAGGCTTTCGCCCATTGCGGATGATTCTCGACTGCAGCCTCCCGTAGGAGTCCGGGCAGTGTCTCAGTCCCGATGTGGGCGGCCATCCTCTCAGACCGCCTAGCCGTCGTAGCCTTGGTGAGCCGTTACCTCACCAACAAGCTGATAGCCCATGACCCTCTCCCTGGACGGATGGTCCCGAAGGATCCCAACCTTTACTCGAGGAAACATGAGGTTCCTCGAGACTATCCGGCATTAGCCACAGTTTCCCGTGGTTATTCCAGTTCCAGGGGCAAGTTAGCCATGTATTACTCACCCTTTTGCCGCTCTACTCGCCCTCCGAAGAGGACTTTCGCGCTCGACTTGCATGCCTAATCCACGCCGCTAGCGTTCACTCTGAGCCAGGATCAAACCCTTCACTTTGTTGTTCTGCGCAAGCCCGAAGGCCTGCCCATCTGGGTTTGCTTTTGGGTGGCTCAATCACCTCAAGCGGACAAGGTCATCCTTGTTTTCAAGGAACGGAGACGGGCGGTTCTCGGCCGTCTCGTTGACGTTTGGGACGGTCACTCGGGACCGAACCGGCGGAACATTCTACGAGGGCTAGGCTCCTCGTCAACCCTTCTGGCGAAGGAATCGAGGATTCCGAAAGAAAGCTTCGGGTCAGCCCCGTTCCCCACTCAGGCTGTTCGACCCTCGTGGGGCGGAATATCGTAGGGATCCTCAAGGGCAAGTCAACCCTTTCCCCCGCTTCTTCCAAATCTTTGGACCATGCAGACTTGGAGCTGCTCCGAGACCACCGCCTTCGACCTCCATCTCCAGCGAGAGAGGGCAATTCCGGCCTCCCTGCTGATGGAGAACGCCGGCGCCGCCTTGGCCTGTTTCGCCCTGGCGCGCGTTGAGGACCGGGCCTGCCAGGAGGTCCTCGCGGTCGTGGGGCCAGGGAACAACGGCGGTGACGCCCTCGTCGCCCTGAGGCAGCTCGTGGGCCGCCTCCCCGTCCGCGCCTGGTGCCCCCTCGGCCTGCCCAAGGCCGATTCCGGCCTCACGGCGCTGCGCGCGGCCCAGGGCATGGGGGTGCCTCTCCTGGATGGAGGCCCTCCTCCCGCGCTCGGGCCCTCCACCATGGCCCTGGACGGCCTCTTCGGCACCGGGCTCACTCGTCCGCTGGAGGGCCCCGCGGCGGCCGCCGTCGCCCTGCTGAACGACGGCGCAGCCCCGGTGCTCGCGGTGGACATCCCGAGCGGCCTCGACGGCGACGACGGCAGGGTGCTCGGCTGCGCAGTTCGCGCGGACTGGACCCTCAGCTTCGTCGCGCCCAAGCACGGCTTCCTGCTCGGCTCAGGCCCGGAGCACTGCGGGGAGCTGGCGGTGGCTCCGATCGGGGTCAGCGAGGCCTACGCCGAGGCCTGGGTCCGCGCCCGCCGCAACCCCGATTGAGCCCCCCTCCCGGGAGGACGGCCCTCAGGGACGGATCTCGACCTTGCCGCCGCGCGGCACCAGCTCGAACAGGAGCTCGACCTCGCCGTTGATCATGCGCACGCAGCCGGCGGACTCGAAGGCGCCGACCTGGTCGTCGCAGTTGTTGCCGTGGATGCCGTAGTCCTTGGCCTCGGCGAAGCCCATCCAGCGCGTGCCGAGCCGGTGATCCGGGTGCCCGTAGGGCACCGGCGGAGACAAGCCGTAGTCGATCGGTTCGACCAGGAAGTCGGTCAGGGTGAAGACCCCCGTCGGCGTCTCCTGGCCCGGCTTGCCGTAGCTGACCTCATAGAGGTGGATCGGGGTCTCGCCGGAGTAGAGCGCCAGGATGCACTTGCTGCGCAGCCCGAGCAGGCGCAAGGGATCGAGCGGGATCTTGAGCTTCTCGTCGAGGCGGATGTTGGTGTTCCGCTTCCGATTGAACTCCATCATCCACCCGAAGCGCTGCGGGTGTCCCTTCGCCCGGTACTTGCTGCCGATGCGGTCCAGGCTATCTCCGGACACCACCTGGTAGACCTCGTAGGGGGCCCAGGACTGCGGCCGGGAGCGCAGTTGGGCGGCGTAGACCTGGAGCTCCAACATGCGCGAGCGCGGGTAGTCGTCAGCCTCCATGGCCTCGAGCAGGCGACCGAGAGCAGGCCCGGCGAGTACGTCCTGCTGCTCCCGCAAGCCCTCCTCCACCAGGGCTTCGGTCCAGACCATCCAGGCCGGCCCGCGCGCCCCGGCGCCGCGCAGGGCGCGGTCGAGGCCGACCACACCGCCGTCGGCGAAGGCCGCGGCGAAGGCCTGGAACTCGGGCCCGAAGGCCTCGGGGGCCTCGATCCGCAGGTCGGCGGCGTAGGCCCCGCCTTCCCCGGACCAGATCCGGGAGAAGTCCGCCAGGGCCGCGGCGAAGGCCGCCTGCCCCGCTGCCGGTGCCCAGCTGCCTTGGGAGGCGCGGTGCCACTGGTTGAGGACCTTCAGGCCTTGGGTCGCCGGCGGGGCGGCCGGCTCTGGCGCCGTCGTGGGCGGCTCCGTCGTTTCAGGAGAGCTCGGGGAGACCGGAGGGCCGGTTCCGGCGTTCGGATTGGATCCCTCCTCCCCACCTTCGAGCGAGGTGAAGACCGGTCCGCCGTTCCCCTCGCCGGAGGCTTCGACCGCCGGGTCCTGAGGCCAGAACCGCCACGCAAGGGCAGCCACGACGAGAACCAGGAACAACGGCAGGAGCTTCTTCACCACCGCATTCTGCCGGCGGTGCCGAGCCGAAACAAGAATGCGCAGCTTGCTTTTCCTCGCCGTACCGGGCTCGCTCGCAAGCGCAAAAAAAGAAGCGACCCCACCGAACCCGGGGTCCGGTGGGGCCACGCTTCCGCGGCAGCGGCAAGGGGGAAGAGGACGGTAAGTCCCTTCGAGCGAGGTGGGCTCCGCCTGGTCCGGTTTACCCGTCCCAGAGTCGAGATCCCGGTAGAGAGCTGTCGGACTCCCGGCCTGTGTCCCCTGGCTTTCGCCGCGAAACACACTCTGAATGTAACACCTGGAACTGGGGCCGCAACGACATTTCTCCCTCAGTCGCCGCTCCCTCCGAGAGCCACGATCTGGACCTCCGCGTCCACCCCTTCGCGCAGCTTCCAGGTCGTCGCAGGGTCGCCGATCTGGTCGACGAAATCCAGTCCATCCGGGGCGAGGACCTCCTCCGCGATCCAGCCTCCGTGCTCCTCGGCGACCGCGCGCAGTTCGGCAGTTCCGGCAACGCGGAGCTGGATGCGATCGCTCACCTCGAGCCCGGCCTCTCGGCGCTGGTTCTGAATCCGGTTGACCAATTCGCGCGCCAATCCTTCCCGCGCCAGGCCCTCATCGATCTCGGTCACCAGCCCCAGGGTGACGACGCCGTCGGTGGCGGCCTCCAGTCCTTCCACGCTCAGCGTCTCGAGCACCACGTCCTCGCCCTCGAGCGTGTAGGCGTTGTCGCCCACCTGGACCTCGACCTCGCCGCCGCCTTGCAGCTCGAACAGGACTTCGCGCTCCAGGCCGGCGATCGCGGCCGCCAAGGCCTTCATGTCCTTGCCGGCGCGCTTGCCGAGGCGCGGGAAGTTCGGCTTGGCCTTCACTTGCAGGAAGTCAGGCGTTCCTTCCACCCACTCGATCTGCTTGACGTTGAGCTCTTCGCGTAACGCCGCCTCGTAGTCCCGAGGACTGGCGCTCAGCTTGTCCTCGCCGGAGACGTGCACGATCAACTTGGACAAGGGCTGCCGGACCCGGATCTGGACCCGCTCCCGCAGGGAGCGACCAAGAGTGGCAGCGCGCAGGACCGGGTCCATCGCCGCCTCCAGGGCAGGATCCAGGTCAGCGGCCGGATCGAAGCTGCCCTCGGCCGGGTCCGCCGGGTCGGGGAAGCGCTCCAGGTGGACGCTGCCCTCGCCGCCGCGGAGACGTCGCCACAGGGCATCGCTCAGGAAGGGGACGACCGGCGCGCACATCCGCACCAAGGCCTCCATCACCTCGTACAGGGTGGCGAAGGCGGCCGCCTGGCTGCCCTCGCCGTCGGCGCCCCAGAAGCGGCGCCGGTTCCGCCGGATGTACCAGTTCGAGAGCTCGTCGACGATGAAGCGCTCGAGCCGTCGCAGCGCCTCGGCCGGCAGCAGCTCCTCCCAGGCCCGGACGCAATCGCCGGCGGCGTGGGCGGCGCGGGACAGCACCCAGCGATCGATGGCCGGGCGACCGGCCCGCTCCGGGCGCGGGGCGGTCGGCTCCCAGCCCTCGGTGCGCGCATACAGGGCGAGGAAGTCGTAGCTCGAACAGAGCGTGCCGAGCACGCGCCGCCGCACCTCGGCGATGGCTTGGTCGTCGTAGCGCCGCGAGAGGTGGGCGGCACCGCCGGACAGCAGGCTCCACCGGATCGAATCCACCCCGTGCGTCTCGATGGCTTCCCAGGGGTCCACCGTGTTGCCGAGCCGCTTCGACATCTTCTGGCCATTCTTGTCCAGCAGGAGGCCGTTCACCAGGCAGGAGGAGTAGGAGCTGCCGGGCTTCAAGCGCGGCAGCGCCTCGCCCCACAGTTCGCCGCTCTGCCACAGCTCCTCGTCGACCGTGGTGAGGAAGGTGGCGATGGCGTGCAGGGTGTAGAACCAACCGCGGGTCTGGTCCAGGCCCTCGGCGATGAAGCTGGCCGGGAACTGCTCGGCGACCAACTCCCGGTTCTCGAACGGCCAGTGGTACTGGGCGAGGGGCATCGAGCCGCTGTCGAACCAGCAGTCGATCACCTGCGGCACGCGCCGCATGGAGCCGCTGCAGCCCTCCTGGGTGCAGCCGAAGCGGATCTCGTCCACCACCGGGCGGTGCGGGTCGAAGTCCTCGGACAGGCCGCCGGCGAGCTGCTTCAACTCTTCGAAGCTCTCGACGCAGTGCCAGTGGCCCGACTCCTGGTCGCACATCCAGACCGGCAGCGGCGTGCCCCAGTAGCGGTCGCGCGACAGCGCCCAGTCGATGTTGTTCTCCAGCCACTCGCCGAAGCGCCCCTCGCCGATCTCGGCCGGCGCCCAGCGGATGCGCCGGTTCTCGGCCACCATGCGGTCCTTGTACTCGGTGGTGCGGAGGAACCAGGCCGGCGCCGGGAAGTAGATCAGGGGCGTCTCGCAACGCCAGCAGTGCGGGTAGCTGTGGCGGTACTGCGAGCGTTTGACGAGGCGGCGGCGAGCCTTCAAATCGTCGCCGAGCGCCTTGTTCGCGTCGCGGAAGAAGGTGCCCGCCGGGACCCCCGCCACCTCGCACAGCAGGCGCGCGTCCTCCCCCACGGCGAGGGTGGCCTGGATGCCCTCGCTGAGCGCGAGCCGGTAGTCGTCGGCGCCATAGGGCGCGAGGTGGACCACGCCGGTGCCGTCCTCGGCGCTGACGTAGTCGTCGGCCAGGACGAAGTGGACCCGGTTGCCCTCGTGCACCACCCGACCGCCCTCGAAGTGGAACAGCGGCTCGTAGGAGAGGCCGGCGAGCTCGCGGCCCGGCAGCTCGCCGAGGACGGTGTAGCCGTCCTCCCCGAACAGCTCGGCGGCCTTCTCCGCCAGCAGCACGTAGCGCCCCGCATCGGCCTCGACCACGGCATAGCGGAAGTCCGGGTTGACGCAGGCCCCCATGTTGGAGGGGAGGGTCCAGGGCGTCGTAGTCCAGGCCACCAAGGCGGCGCCCTCGAGCCACTCCGCGGCCGGCTGGCCGGCGAAGCGTTCGGCGACCCCCTTGAGCGGGAAGGAGACCCAGACCGAGGGGTCGTCCAGGTCTTGGTATCCCTGGCCGACCTCGTGGCTGCTGAGGCCGGTGCCGCAGCGGCCGCACCACGGCAGCACCTTGTGGCCGCGGTAGAGCAGCCCGTTCTTGGCGAAGCGGGACAGCAGGAACCAGACCGACTCGACGTAATCGGAGTGGTAGGTGACGTAGGGGTCGTCGTAATCGAGCAGGTAGCCGATCCGGTTCGAGAGCCGCTCCCACTCCTCCTTGAAGGTGAAGACCGAATCGCGGCAGGCGCGGTTGAACTCGCCGATCCCGAGCTCCTCGATCTCGGGCTTGCCGGAGATGCCCAGCTCCTTCTCGACCTGGAGTTCCACCGGCAGACCGTGGGTGTCCCAGCCGGCCTTGCGCAGCACCCGCTCGCCGCGCATGGTGTGGAAGCGGCACACCGCGTCCTTGAGGGTCCGGGCCAGGGCGTGGTGGATGCCTGGCTTGCCGTTGGCGGTCGGCGGGCCCTCATAGAACACGAAGGGCGGCGCTCCCTCCCGCGCCTGCAGGGTTTGGTGGAGCAGGTCCTGGCGTTCCCAATCGGTCAGCACCCGGCGCTCGAATTCGTCGGGCTGGTCGAGGAACTCGCGGCTCAGCGGCTCGAACATGGCGAGGGATTGTAGTGCGGCCGCGGCCTATCCGAGCGGCACGCGGTCGAGGAGCAGGGCGCGGAACAGCAGGTGGAAGCCTGCCTGACTCCAGCCCCGATAATGCGGCCGGAAGCCGAACAGATGGACCGCGCCGGCGCCGTGGCTGGCGCGCAGCCAGGACGCCCGACCAGCCACCGCCTCGGGCTTCACCATCGCGCCCGAGAGCAGGGTGCGGGTGGGCGCCCAGCGCGCCAGGACCTCGAGCGAGCGTTCGTCCTCCTCGGCCGCGTCCTCGTCGACCCGCCAGGCGGCCGAACGCGAGAAGAAGACCGGCACCGAGGAGGGCAGGCCGGCCGTGAGCGAGTGCGGCTCCGGCACGGCGCGGACCACGGATCCCGGGCAGCGGAAGTCCGGGTCCTCCGCGGCGGCGTCGACGAGGGGCAGATCGAAGAGCTCGATCGCCCAGGCGCTGCTCGAACCGACCGCGACCAGCTGGCCGCCGCCGCGCACGAACTCCTCGATCGCCACCGCGCCCTCCGGGTCGAGGCCGCCGGTGATCTCGGCCGGGGCGCTGCCGGGGCTGCGGCCGGCGTCCAGGCTGCCGCCGCGCAGGCTGGGCAGGATCAGGACGTCGAGCAGGTCCTCCAGCTGGCCGGCGCGCAGCATCTCGTTGCGCACCCGGACGTAGGGCAGGCCGAACTCGTCCAGCACCCAGCGCAGCCAGCCCTCGTCCATGCTGCCGCTCCAGGGCGCGTAGAGGCCGATGCGCGGGGCCGCCGCGGCGGGATCGGGGCGCAGCAGGAGCTCGCCGGAGCCGGTCCGGGCGGCCACCCCGGCGCCCTCACGCATGGCGGCGAAGAGCCGCCTCCAGCTGTCCGAATCGCGCGCGTTCCAGCCACCCGGTCGCTCGCCGGAGCGGAAGGCGGCGACCGCGCTGTCGGGGTCGAGGCAAGGCGTCCAGGACCCTTCGAGATCGCCGCGGACCTCCACCCGGCGCAAGCCGAAGAGCAGCGGCAGGGTCCAGCCGGCGACGTCGTAGGGCGTGAGGCCGACCGGGAAGCGCTGGCGGGCGAAAAGGTCCTGCACGTGGGTGGCGTAGGGCTGGTCGAGCGGGATCACGATCGTCCCGGCCGGGTATTCCCGTCCGTCCGCCCGCATCGGTCCGTCGGCGAGGTGCAGCTCCACGCCGGAGGCGAGCAGGATCTCGGCCAGACGCCGGGCCGCGCCGCGGTCCGGGTTGTCCGCCGGCACCAACCAAGCCTGCGTCGCCAGCCCCCTCCCCCGCTCGACGTTGCGCCGGCCGGCCTCGAGCGAATTGCGCAGGTAGAGCTCCGGTTCGCGGGTCAACGAGCCGAGCAACGAGCGGCCGAAGGCGAGCTCGTAGTCGATGATGTCCCGCATCCGCCACCAGCCGCCGGCCCAGGGCCAGGGGAAGCGATGGGACGGCACGTAGCCACCCTCGATGCCGCGCGGCGCCCGCAGGGAGCTCCGCGGCCGCCAGACTGGCGAAGCGATGTTCACTGAGGCGGCCTCGGTCAGCAGCCCGATCAGGTTGTGGCGCACCGGCACGTTGCGGTTGCCGCCGTTCCACCACATGTCGTAGCTCACCCCGGTGCTCACGCCCGAGTAGCCAGCCCGGGTCAGGTCCCACAGGGCCCGGCTGCCGAGCGCGTCGATCGCAGTGATCACCCCCGGGTCGAGGTTGGAGTTGAGCGGGTCGCGATAAGGCGGTACGAACAGCCGCTCGGCGCTGCTCCCCTGCTGGTGAACGTCCCAGTAGACCTGCGGGTGCCATTCCTGGTACAGCAGCCGGGTGACGATGCGCGTCTCGACCAGGTTCAGGGCGAACCAGTCGCGATTGTTGTCGTGCCCGGCGTAGTGCTGGTAGAGCTGGGGCAGGGAGCTGCCCTCGTAGGGCCCGTGCACGTGCTCGCGGTACCAGTGCGAGACGTGGTCCAGGCCGTCCGGGTTGGTGGTCGGGATGATCAGCACGACGAGGCGCTCGCGCGCGCTGCGCCAGGGCTCCTCGTCCGAGCCGGCCAGCTTCCAGGCGAACTCCATGGCCATCTGCGGCGCCGCGGTCTCGGTCGCGTGCATCGCGTTGCTGATCATCAGGAAGAGGCGGCCCTCGGCCAGGGCGCGCTCGATGGCCGCCTCCGGCTGGCGCGGGTCAGCCAGCACCGCCGCATGGCGCTTGAGCTCCTCGAGCCGGGCGAGGTTCTGCTCGGAGCTGATCGCCGCCAGGTAGAAGGGCCGACCCTCCGTGCTGGTCCCGACCCGCTCGAGCTGCACGTTCGGGGAGGCCTCCGCGAGCTCACGGTAGTAGCTCGAGACCTGGTCCCAGTCCGGCAGCACGAAGTCGGCGCCGACCGGGTGGCCGAGGTGGGTGGCGGGGTCGGGCAGCTCGGCGCCGCCCTGCGCGGGCAGGGTGGAGCAGGCGGCGAGGATCAAGGGCAGGAAGAGGAAACGACTCATGGGTCTGCGACCGCGCGGGGCGCCGACGGGAAGCATGTTCGCCGGGCCGCATTCTGTCCACCCGCCCCGCCCGCCGACCTAGAATCCCGAATAGCGCGACCGGACGCCACGTATTCGCGCACGAGCTTTCGGAACCATGTTCGACGACCTCTTCCAGCAACCCGCGATCTGGTTCAGCGTCCCGGCGCTGGCCGGCACCGCCCTCTTCCTCCTGCGCGTCGTGCTGATGTTCCTCGGCGGAGATTCGGGGGACGGCGGGCTCGAGCTCGACGCGGACGCCGACTTCGACATCGGCGATGGCGGCGACCACCTCGACCCCGGCCACTCCTTCGAGCTGCTGTCGGTGCAGGCGATCGCGGCCTTCGCCATGGGCTTCGGCTGGGCTGGACTCGGCGGCCTGCTGGGCGCCGGCTGGGGCGTGACCGCCTCGATCGGCTCCGGCGTCGTCGGCGGCTTGCTCCTGACCTGGCTGCTGGCGATGTTGCTGCAAGGCATGTATTCCCTCGAGAGCAGCGGCACGGTGTCGATCCAGAGCGCCCTCGGCACCGAGGGCGAGGTCTACGCCACGGTCCCCCCGCGCGGGAGGGGCCGCGGCCAGGTCCGCCTGGTCCTGCAAGGCCGCCAGCGCATCTACAACGCGATCTCGGACGACGAGGAGCTGCCGACCAAGTCGCGCATCCGCGTCGCCCGGGTCAACCCCGACCACACGCTCACCGTCGTCCCGCTGTAGCCCCAGCCCCCTTTGCCCATGCTTCGCTTCTCCCTCCTCGCGCTCCCGCAGCAGTCGGAGCCGAACCAGCTCATGTGGCTCGGCCTGATCGGCGCCGCGGCGCTGCTGTTCATCTTCGTCGTCGCCTTCATCGTCAAGCAGTACAAGCGCTGCCCGTCGAACCAGATCCTGGTGGTCTTCGGCAAGGTGAAGGGCCGCCAGGCCGCCAAGTGCCTGCACGGTGGCGGCGCCTTCGTCATCCCCCTGATCCAGGACTACAGCTACTTGAGCCTGGAACCCCTGGTCATCGACATCCCGCTCGAGGGCGCGCTGTCGCTGAACAACATCCGGGTCAACGTGCCGGCGACCTTCACGGTCGGCATCAGCACCGACCCGGTGATGATGAACAACGCCGCCGAGCGCCTGCTCGGCATGGGCGAGGGCAAGATCCGCGAGCAGGCCCAGGACATCATCCTCGGCCAGCTGCGCCTGGTGATCGCGACCCTGTCGATCGAAGAGATCAACAAGGACCGCGAGAAGTTCATGTCGCTGATCAACACCAACGTCGCCGAGGAAGTGAACAAGATCGGCCTCGAGCTGATCAACGTCAACATCCGCGACATCACCGACGAGAGCGGCTACATCGTCGCCATCGGCCAGCGGGCCGCGGCCGAGGCGATCAACAAGGCCAAGGTCGAGGTGGCGCAACAGGAGCGCGACGGCGCCGTCGGCGAGGCCATCGCCGTGCGCGAGCAGACCGTCGACGTGGCCAGCGAGACCGCCACCGCCGCCGAGGGCGAGAAGAGCGCCGAGCGGACCCAGCGGGTCGCGGTCTCGGCCCTCGAGGCCGAGGCGGTCGACGGCGAGAACACGGCCAAGGCCGAGGTCGCCGAGTCGAACGCCAAGCTGGCCGAGATCGCCGCCGAGGCCCAGCGCCGGGCCGAGGTCGCCGAGGCCAGGTCGCGTGAGGCGGTCCTGGTGGCGGAGCGCGAGCAGGAGCTGGCGCGCTTGGCCAAGGAGGAGCTGGCGCCGCAGGAGATCGAGAAGAAGCGGGTCGAGATCGACGCCGAGGCCATCGCCGAGCGCGCTCGCCGGGAGGCGGCGGGCGAAGCCGACGCGATCCTCGCCCGCTACACCGCCGAGGCCGAGGGCATCCGCAAGGTGCTCGACTCCAAGGCGGCAGGCTACCGCGGGCTGATCGCGGCCTGCGAGGGTCAGCCCCACATCGCCCCCACCCTGCTGATGGTGGAGCAGCTGCCCGAGATCGTCGCCGAGCAGGTGAAGGCGATCCAGAACCTGAAGATCGACAAGATCACGGTGTGGGACTCCGGCGGCGGCGGCGGCAAGAACGGCGCGACCGCGGATTTCCTGTCCGGGCTGATCGGGTCGCTGCCGGCGGTGCACGAGCTGGCCGATCAGGCCGGCATCGAGCTGCCCGAGGTGCTGGGCAAGGTGGCCCAGGGCAACGGCAAGCCCGCGGCGGAGGTCGCCGAGCAGGCCGCCCAGCGCGTGGGTGGCCCGGCCCTCAGCGAGAGCGGCCCGGCGCCCGCCGAGGCTTCCTCCTCGGAGGCTCCGCCCCCTCCCCCGCCGGCCTGAGCTGGCGACGGAAGGACTGGGGCCGGCCGACGGCCCCCACCGCTCGGCCCCGGGAGGAATCCCGGGGCCGTTCGCGTAACCTGTGGAGCCGGAGTCCGACGGCCCACTGATGGAAGATCCCCTCCTCGCCACCCTGCGCACCCAATTCGGCCACGAGAGCTTCCGGCCGGGCCAGCGGGAGGTCATCGAATCGGTCCTGGAGGGCCGGCCGACGATCGCGGTGCTGCCGACCGGCGGCGGCAAGTCGCTCTGCTTCCAGCTGCCGGCCGCCCGCTGCGAGGGAACCGCCCTGGTCCTGAGCCCGCTGATCGCGCTGATGAAGGACCAGGTCGACGCCCTCCGGGCCTACGGCGTGCCCGCGGCCAAGATCACCAGCGCCGACCCCGCCGCCGAGCGACACGAGGCCGAGGCCCGGCTGGGCGGTGGCGAGCTCAAGCTGATCTACGCGGCGCCGGAGCGCCTGCGCAGTGACCGCTTCCTCGCCGCCCTCGAACGCGCCGCGGTCTCCCTGGTAGCGGTCGACGAGGCCCACTGCGTTTCCGAGTGGGGCCATGACTTCCGCCCCGACTACCGGCGCATCCGGCCGCTGATCGAGCAGCTACGACCGCCGCGGCTGGCGGCCTTCACCGCCACCGCCACGCCCGAGGTGCGCGAAGAGCTCGGCGAGGCGCTCGGCATGGCCGACCCGGCGCTGTTCGTGCGCGGCTTCAATCGCCCCAATCTGAGGCTCCGGGTGCGACGCTCCCGGACCGAGGTGGAACGCCACCAGCGCCTGTGCGAGCTCGTCGCCAAGCGTGAGGGCGCCGGCCCCGCCCTGGTCTACGCCGCCACCCGCAAGCAGGCCGAGGACGGCGCCGCCGCCCTCCGCGGGGCCGGCCTGGAAGCCGAGCACTACCACGCCGGGCTCGACGGCCCCACCCGCCACCAACTGCAGGAGCGCTTCCTGGACAGCCGCTGCGACGCCCTGGTCGCCACCAACGCCTTCGGCATGGGGATCGACAAGGCCGACGTGCGCCTGCTGGTCCACCTGGCGATGCCGTCCTCGCTCGAGGCTTACTACCAGGAGGTCGGACGCGCCGGCCGCGACGGCGAGCCTGCCGACGCCGTGCTGCTCTACTCCCTCCGCGACGCCCGCACCGCCGAGTTCCTGATCCAGCGCGGCTCCGAAGAAGAGGAGCTGCTCGACCCCGTAGCCGAACAGGCGCGCAAGCTCTACCGCGAAGGCGCCCAGCGCCGGCTCCAGCGCATGCTCCGCTTCGCCACCGGCGGGACCTGCCGCCGCCGCACCGTGCTGGACTACTTCGGCGACCCCGACGCCGAGCTCTTCCTGGATGGCTGCGGCAGCTGCGACCGCTGCGAGGACGGCGCGCGCGAGGCGATCGCCGACCTGGATGACGAGCAACACACCATCGTGCGCAAGGCCCTGTCCGGGGTCGCGCGGACCCATGGTCGAGTCGGCCGCACCCGCATCGCCGCCATGCTGGTGGGCAGCAACAGCCAGCCTGTCCGGCAGCTGGGCTTCGACCGCCTGAGCACCTTCGGCCTGCTCAAGCCGCTCGGCCGGGACTTCGTGCTCGACCTGCTCGACGCGCTCGAGGAGGCGGGCCTGGTCCGAACCCACGGCACCCAGTACCCCGTCCTGGCCCTGACCGAACGCGGCGCCAGCGTCATGCGCGATGAAGACCGCGCCGCCGTTCCCTGGCCCGCCCGGGCGCCGAAGCGTGCCGCAGCGAAGCGGAAGAAGAGCCGCAGTGGATCGAAGCCTGCCCGGCGACCGTCCCGCCCGGCCTCCGCCCCGGAGTGGAGGGGGCCGGAGCCGGCCGCGGTCTCCAGCGCCTCCGATCTCGAGTTCGAGTCCGCCCTGGAGCCGGCCTACGAGGAATTCGAAGCGGAGTCCTGCGCGCCGCCCCCGGCGGCCCCGGCCTCCGGGTCGGCCGCCCTGAGGATCGACCAAGAGGCCCTCGAGGCGGCCGCGGTCGATCCGGATCCGGCCCCTCCGGAGGAGGCGCCGGACTACGACGAGGAGGTCTATCAGCGGCTGGTGGACTGGCGGCGCCGCCTGAGCGCGGAGAACGGCAAGCCGGCCTATCTGGTGTTCAGCAACGCCACCCTGCGCAACATCAGCAGGGAGTTGCCGGCCGACCTCGACGCGCTCGCGGCGGTGTCGGGAGTGGGCCCGACCAAGCTCGAGCTCTACGGAGAAGGGGTGCTCGAGGTCCTGGCCGGCTAGCAGCTGGCCGGGTGCCAGATCGTCTTCATCTCGAGGAAGGGCTCGATCCAGTACGGGGAATGGCACTCCGCCTCGTCGTACCAGGCCTCGCCCCGACAGCCGCGGACCGTCACCCGCTTGACGTTCTCGGCCGCGCCCAGCTCCAGGGCGCGCCGCTCGGCAGGCTTGCAGCCGGCGGCGTGGATGCCGGCCACCTCGCGGTGGCCCGCCAGGACCTCGAGCAGCTCCTGGCGGCGTCCGGTCAGCAGGTTCACGCTGCCGCCGGGGAGGTCCGAGGTGGCGCAGACCTCGCCGAACAAGGCGGTCGCCAGCGGGTCGGTCTCGGAGCCGATCGCGACCACCGTGTTGCCCGCGCACAGGGGCGGCGCCAGCAGGGAGACCAAGCCCAGCAGCGGCTCCTCGTGGGGCGCGACCACGCCGACCACGCCGCTCGGCTCAGGCACGGTGAAGTTGTAGTAGGGCCCGGTGACGGGGTTCGAGTTGCCGAGCACCTGGCTGTGCTTGTCGGCCCAGCCGGCGAAGCAGACCAGCCGGTCCACCGCGGCGGCCACCTCCTTGCGCGCCCGACGCAGGCCGCCGGGCACGGTCGCCGCGAGAGCGGCGGCGAATTCCTCCGCCTTGCCCTCGAGCATCTCGGCCATCCGGTAGAGGATCTGGCCTCGGTTGTAGGCATCGCGGCGGGCCCAGCCGGGGGCGGCCTTGGCGGCCGCCGAGACCGCCTCGCGCAGGTCCTTGCGCGACGCGTGGCAGAGATGGGCCAGCACCCGGCCGCGGGAGTCCTCGACCGGCAGGCTGCGGCCCGACTCGCTGCGCGGGAAGGCGCCGCCGAGGTAGAGCTTGTAGGTCTTGACCACCGGGAGGCGTTTCGATGTGGGATCGGGCATCAGCTGAGCTCCAGGTAGGGCCGGAGGCCTTGGCGACCGCCCTCGCGGCCGAAGCCGGACTCCTTGAAGCCGCCGAAGGGCGAGCAGGCGTCGAAGCGGTTGTAGGTGTTGCACCAGACCACGCCGGCCTGGAGCCGCGCGGCCATCTCGAAGATCTTGGAGCCCTTGTCGGTCCAGACCCCGGCGGCCAGCCCGTAAGGCGTGTTGTTCGCCCGGCTCAAGGCCTCCTCAGGGGTGCGGAAGGACATCACCGCGAGGACCGGGCCGAAGACCTCCTCGCGCGCCAGGGTGTCCGCCGGCTGGACGCCGGTGAAGTAGCTGGGACGGCACCAGTAGCCGCGCTCGGGCAGCGGCTCGTCGTGGCACTCGCGCAGCACCCCGCCCTCGTCGATGCCGAGCTTCAGGTAGCGCCGGATGCGCGCCAGCTGCTCGGCGGAGTTGATCGCGCCCACGTCGGTGTTCTTGTCCAGGGGATCCCCGACCCGGAGGCTACGGAGCCGCCAGTCGAGCTTCTCCAGCACCTCCTCCATCACGCCCTCCTGGACGAAGAGCCGCGACCCGGCGCAGCACACCTGGCCCTGATTGAAGAAGATCGCGTCGATCACCCCCTCGACCGCCTGGTCGATGCTTGCGTCGTCGAAGATGATGTTGGCCGACTTCCCGCCGAGCTCGAGGGTAAGGCGCTTGCCGGTTCCGGCGCGCCCGGCGGCCAGCCGCTTGCCGACCTCGGTGCTGCCGGTGAAGGCCAGCTTCTTGACCTGCGGGTGCTCGGCCAGGGCGGCCCCGGTCGCGCCAGCGCCGGTGACCACGTTCACCACGCCCGGCGGCAGCTCGCACTCCTGCAGGATCTCGGCCAGCCGCAGCGCCGTCAGCGGCGTGGTCTCTGCCGGCTTGAGCACCACGGTGTTGCCGCAGGCCAGCGCCGGCGCGAGCTTCCAGGCGGCCATCAGCAGCGGGAAATTCCAAGGGATGATCTGGCCGCAGACCCCGACCGGCTTGGCCCGGCGCCCCGGGAAGGCGTAGTCGAGCTTGTCGGCCCAGCCGGCGTGATAGAAGAAGTGCTTGGCCGCCTCCGGCACGTCGACGTCGCGCGACTCCTTGATCGGCTTGCCGCCGTCCAGGGTCTCGAGCACCGCCAGCTCGCGCGCCCGCTCCTGGATCCGACGGGCGATCCGGAACAGGTACTTGGCGCGCTCGCGCGGCGCCGTGCGGGCCCACCTGCCCTGGGCCCGGCGGGCGGCGGCCACCGCCAGGGTGACCTCCTCCTCGCCGGCCTCGCCCAGCTCCGCCAGCGGCTCCTCGGTGGCCGGATTGATGGTCGTGAAGCCTGCTCCGGTACTCCCTTCGACGAAGTCGCCGTCGATGAAGTGGCCGTAACGGTCGGCGATCTCGACCGGAGTGGTCTCCGGCGCCGGGGCGTACTCCCATTCGGCGGCGGCGGACTCGGCCGGGGCCTCGAGCTTCTCCGTGGAACTCATATCAGGACTCCGAGAGGTCGTAGGAAGCGACGTACTGGCCGTCGCGCTGCTTCAGGATCTGGCGCACCAGGTCGTTGGCGAGCGAGGAGGCGCCGAAGCGGAACAGCTCTGGGGTCATCCACTCCGGTCCGAGGGTCTCCTTGAGCATCACCAGGTAGTGGAGGGCCTGCTTGGCGGTCTTGATCCCGCCGGCCGGCTTGACGCCGATGCGCCGGCCGGTGCGCATCCAGTGGTCGCGGACGGACTCCATCAGCACCAGGGTCACCCCCATGGTGGCGGCCGGCTGCACCTTGCCCGTGCTGGTCTTGACGAAGTCCGCGCCGGCCTCGATGGCGAGGTCGCTGGCCCGCCGGACCAGGTCGTAGGTCTCCAACTCCCCGGTCTCGAGGATGACCTTGAGGTGGGCAGGCCCGCAGGCCTCCTTGACCGCGCCGATCTCCTGGAAGACCTGGTCTTCCCCGCCCGCCAGGAAGCCGCCGCGGCTGATCACCATGTCGATCTCGTCGGCGCCGTCCTCGACCGCGCTGCGCACCTCCGCCACGCGCAAGGGCAGGGGCAGCTGGCCGCTCGGGAAGGCGGTCGCGACGCTGGCCACCCGGACGCCGCTGCCGTCGAGCAGCTCACGGGCCAGGCTGACGAAGCGCGGATAGACGCACACCGCGGCCACGCTGGGAACGCTCGCGTCGCCCTCGACCGGCTGCACCGCCTTGCGGCACAGGGCGCGGATCTTCTCCGGCGAGTCCTTGCCCTCGAGGGTGGTGAGGTCGGTCATCGCCAGCGCCATCCGCAAGCCGGCGCGCTTGGTCTCCCGCTTCAGCGAGCGGCGGGTGAAATGGGCGGCGCGAGCGTCCGCCGCGACCCGGTCCACGGTCCTGGTCCGCATCCGGCCATCTTACGGCCCGCTCGCCCGGGGCCACCGACGGCCGCCGATTCAGTCTCCGAACTGGGAGCTGAGGCGGAAGGTCGCCCGGCTGCCGTCCGGCAGGTCGAAGGCCAGGCGCGCGGTCATGTGGAACAGCAGACCGCTGTCGACCAGGATCCGGACGACCTCGCTCTCCTCCCCCTTCGCGGAGCTCTCGACCGGTTGCCACTGACCAGCGGCGTCCTGCATCTGGTAGGTGGGATCGATCGCGATCTCGGCGTAACGGAAGCGCCGTTCGCGACCGAGTCCGGTGTAGACCAGGTTGCGCCGGATCCGGCACTCCCCCATCGCCAGGCCCTGCACGTCGGCGCGGTGATTCCACTTCGCGCCAGGCGAGAGCTGATGGATCGGGCGCGGCACCGAGAGCGCCAGCGCCAGGGCCTCGTTGGCCCGATCGAGGCCATCCTCACCGAAGTAGAGCAGGATCTCGGGCGGCAGCTCTCCGGCCTGGGCCAAAGAGGCAGAGACGGTCTCCTGGAGAGGCTCCAGCCCCTTGAGGCCGGCCACGGTGCCGTCGTGCCGCAGCAGGAAGCGGATCTCCGACTCCCTCAGGCCGCAGGACCAGGCCGCCAGCAGGTCTCGGCAGGCGGATTGGGCCTCGACGTCCTGCTCCTCCTGCTCACTCAAGAATTCGTAGCGGCCGTCTTGCCAGTCGTAGCCGCAGCTCCCCTTCTGCAGCCGCAGGCGCCAGTCGACGAACTGCCCCACCACCACGAAGCCGCCGGGCGCCTGCTCGATGCAGCGCAGGCGCAACTCATATTGGAAGGTCCAATAACTGCTGCCGCCGTCCTCGCTTGCGATCTCGGACTCGAAGCTGACGTTCTGACGCCAGATCTCGCCGGGCTCGAGGCGCACCTGGAGCTGGGTTTCCTGCTCCTCGTAGACCGCATCCTGGGCTCCGGCTTGGGCCAGGAGCGGGATGCCGCCGAGCGCGAAGGCGGCGAAGAAGGTGGGGATTCTCACGTTCTCGGTCTCCTCTGGCCGTTTCTACGGCAGGAAACGCAAGGACCTTAAGCCGGGAAGTCCAAGGGTAACACCCTAAGGGGGGCATCGAGGGTCCGAAGGCGACATGCCACGGCGCGGCCCTCGCTGCAGAACAACAGCTCCGTCACCCCGTCTCCGAGCCAGACCACCGCCCGTTGGCCCCATTCCCGGCCCCAGCGGCAGGCCTCGTCACGGTCCCAGTCGAGCACCGCGAAGCCCTCTTCCCGCCAGGCGGGCTCCACCCCCGGGAGCGAAGCGCCGAAGGCTGGCAGCCACGGCTGCCGGGCGCCGACCAGGGCCCGCAGGAGGCGGGCGTTGGCCGCCTCATTGGCCGCCAAGGGTCGCTCCACCGAGTCCGGATTCCAGGCGGTGATCAAGCTCAGGCTGCGCGCTCGCCCCGGAGGCGCCTGGTCGCCGTCGAGGGCGACGCAGGACCAGCTCCCTCCTTCCATCCAGGCGTAGGCGGAGCTGCGGTAAACCTCCACCCAGTCGGGGGTGGCGGTCAATGGTGCCCCTCCTCGAGTTCGTCGGCGTAGCCGAGCTCCCGCAACAGGCCCGCCTCGCCCGCGCCGTTCCCGGCGACGGCCGGCTCGAAGGGCGGCGCGCGGAAGCCCTGCTCCACCCAGTCCAGGCCGGAGTCGAGCAAGTTCTGCTCCTCAGCGGGGTCGACGCCGAGGTCGAAGGCCGCGAACGGGATCAGCTGTCCGTCCTCGTCGTCCAGCCACCACTTGCGGTCCCCGCGCAGGAAGCCCCGGCGCTGGCCGGCCTCGAAGCGCAGGACCCGGTCCGGGTCCCAGTCCCCCTGCAAGGGGACCCCAGGCAACCCGTCGGGGATCGGCAGGCCGACGGCGCGACACACGGTCGGGAAGAAATCCACTCCGGAGACGGGGCGAGGGTCCACCCCGGGTTCGACGCCCGGGGCGGCCAGCAGGAACGGCACCCGGACCTGCTGCTCGTGCAAGGAGGTGCCATGCAGGAAGACCGCGTGCTCACCGAGCTGTTCGCCGTGGTCGGCGGTCACCAGGACCACTGCCCCTTCGAGCAAGCCGCGGGCATCCAATCCCTCGAGGAGCTTTTGGAGGGCGCGGTCGAGCTGGAGGCATTGCTCCCAATAGGCCTCCTCCACCCAACGCCGCTGACGCTCCGCCGCCGGGTCCCCCGCTTCGAGTCCGGCCGCGATCCGCCTCAGGTCGGCGTGGAAGGCGATCGGGTCGAGGCGGTTCCGTTCCAGCTCCGGCACCTCGACGCCGTCGCCGAGTCGGGCGCGGTCGGCGGCGGAGGCCTCGTAGGGCAGGTGCGGGTCGTAGTAGCTCACGAAGAGGAACAGCGCTTCTTCCGAGCTGAGCTGTTCGTCGATCAGCTCGAGGGCGCGGGCGCTGACCTGGTCGCCCTCGACCCGGTGCTGGCGCTGGACCAGCAGCAGGTTGGCGTGACCGCGGATCCAAGCCGCCCGGCGAGGGCCCAGGGGCCGCCAGATCGGGGAGGAAGCCAGGCGCGACAGGCCGCGCACCCAGAACCGGTCCTCCACGACCAGGCCGGAGTCATAGACCTCGAAGCCCTGGCCGTAGCCGAGGCCGCCGTCCACCCGGAGGTTGGCGTTCACCCCGAGAGTCCGGTAGCCGTGCCGGCGCAGCAGCTCGGCGATGGTGTCCAGCTCGTCGGCGAGGCGGACCTCGCCGTGGCCGAGGGTGCCCGACTCGGCCGGGTAGAGGCCGGTGAAGAGGCCGGCGTGTCCCGGCGGGGTGTAGTTGGAGGTGGCGTAGCCACGCTCGAAGCGGCGCATCCCGGCGGCATGGGCGGAGGTCCAGGGGAACAGCTCGCCACCCTGCCACTCGCGCCCGATCGAGTCCGCCCGCAGCGTGTCGAGGACGACCAGGATCACGTTGGGGGCGTCGGGCGGAGCCGCCCCGCCTCCCGCAGCGGCGGCAGGCCGGTTCATGAGGCCGTCGCGGAGCCCGAAGCCGGCGGCGACCAGGAGGTAGAGCGCCAGGACCAGGGGCAGCGAGGGGCCTGGAGCCGCGGGCAGCGCGCGGCCGGCGATCAGCACCAGGATCGATGCCGCCAGCCCGCCGAGCAGGAGCTGGACCGGCCCGGAGCCCGGCAGGAA
>CAZXTO010000015.1:0-20608 GCA_964643675.1 uncultured Planctomycetales bacterium | reverse complement strand
GTAGGAGTAGATGGTCGACTCGCCGCCGTGGCCGATGCCGCCGTCGGCGTCGATCTTGGAGGTGTTGCCGAGCGCGATCTCGCCGATGGCCAGGATCTGGATCTGACCGCCGCCGCCGCCGCCCGGGCAGCCCTTGCGGTAGTAGCCGTTGTTGGGCGGGAAGGGGCGCGCCGGGAACAGGGCCACGACCGGCTGCAGCACGCCGTTGATGGTGGTGCGCTGGATCTCCTGCGAGTCGCCGGAGGCGCCGCCGCCGGAGCCGGCCCACGGGGTCAGCAGCTCACCGCGGATCACCTCGCCGGTGGCGGGGTCGTAGCGGCTGCCGAAGAAGTCGTTCGAGGTGTCACCGTCGGTGCTGAACACCGAGGCGCCGGCCAGGCCCGGGTCCGGGCCGTCGGTCGGGTGACCATAGTCGAACGGGATGGTCGGGCTGTCCCAATAGGGGTCGAAGGTGGTCTGGACCGGGTCGGGGTCGCGCGGGAACACCTGGTCGATGCGCTCGTCCTCCATGCCGTAGGTGCCGTGCGGCTGGGTGGTGCCCGGATCGTTGGGATCGAAGAACACGCCCTTGTCCGGGGCCTGGGAGGAGCTGCCTCGCATGCCCGGCTCACCACCCCAGACGGGGAAGGTGTTGAGGTCGATCGAGGTGCGGGAGACGCCGTCCGGCCAGTACGGGCTGCGGCTCGGGTCGTGGTCCTCGTTGCGGCGGTCGCAGCCGTTGGGCCGGTGCGAGGAGAGCGGCCACTCGACGTTGATCGAGAGGTTCGAGGTCAGGGCGAAGGTGCCGCCGCCGCCGCCGCCCACGATCAGGCGCGCGGTCTTGCTGGAGCTCGAGCCGATGTTCTGGCTCTGGTTGAAGCCGCCTTCACCGCCGCCGCCGCCGGCGCCGGTGAGGCCGAAGGGGCCGTCGCCGGGGTTGCCGCGCAGGGTCTCCTTGAGGCCCTCGGCCGAGGCGATGCCGCCGAGGCCGCCGCCGCACTCGCCCAGCACCGGTCCCTCGGGGAACTGGGGCGAGTTGAGGCTGGTCGGCCAGTGGCTGTCGTTGCCGCTGACGTCGAGGGTGCCGTAGATGGTCGCCTTGCCGGTGCAGTAGATCACCAGCGGGTTGGTGCCGCGGCCGCGCAGCGAGGCGCTCGAGGTGATCTCGAAGTCGTCGCAGTAGAGGACGCCGTTGGTGACCGTGAAGGAGCGGTTGGCCGAGTCGGTGAGGATCGTGATGCCGTCGGTGAGGATCTCACCGTTGGGCTCGTTCCAGTAGAAGTCGTCCTCTTCGGCCACGAAGCGGCCCGGGAAGTCGAAGCCGGCCGAGATGCCGCCCGGGGTCCAATCGGCCGGCGGCAGGGTCAGGCCCGCGCTGAGGTCGATCATGTCGCTGTCGGCGAAGAAGTCCGAGAACTCGTCCAGGGTCGGGTCGGCCTCGGTGAAGCCGAGCAGGCTGTTGCCGTAGACCGACTCCAGGGTCGGGGTGACGTGCAGCCCGGAGACCCAGTCCTCGATCTGGGTCTGGCCGGCGATGTCCTTGAAGTCGTTGGTCATCGTCAGCCGCAGGCTGCGGTCCGGAGGCAGCAGGCCGGCGATCTGGAAGAAGACCGTGGCGCCTTCCTTGGTGCAGTTCTGGGACAAAGTCAGGGTCCCGGGCACCAGGTTGGCGGCCGGGAAGGTCGGCGTGCCGCCGCTCGAGGCGAGCTCGTCCGAGTACTGGACGAACAGGCGTCCGGAGCCGAGGTTCGAGGTCCGGCCGTCGATCGCCTGGTCGAAGTGGACCGCGATGATCGGCTCGGGATCGGTGAACATGTTCAGCCGCGCGGGCCAGTCGATCCCGGTCACGGTGGCAGCCAGCGGGCTCACGTCCAGGAACAGCGGCTCACCCGGCGAGATCGGCGTGCGGAAGCTGCGCTGGACCCCGGTCTTCAGCAGGTGCCCGCCCTTGTCCCGCAGGATGCTGTTGCCGTAGCCGCCCTGGGTCGGCAGCTCGATGCGGTAGCTGTAGCCGCCCGGCAGGAAGGCGCCGTCGTCGTAGGCGTCGTTGCGCGGGCAGGAGGGTCGGAAGACCAGGACCTTGTCGCCGGTGCCGGCCTCGAGCTCGAAGGAGCCGGTGACCGGCCGGCCGGCGATCTCGGGCGAGATGGCCTGGATGATGACCGAGCTGAAGCCGATCGAGGCCGGGTCGACCGGGTGATTGAATTCGATCCGGATCGGGCGGTTCAGCTCCCAAACGGATCCCTCGGCGATGTTGATGCCGACGACCTGGAACTCCCCGGCCGTCTCGGCTTCCTTGTTGCTGAGGGAACCTCCTCCGCCGAAGCAGGAGAGGGCCAGGACCGGCAGCAGGGCGAGGACCCAGAGCCGGAATTGGACGGCGGTGGTGCGCATCACGGGGGTCAGTTTACGGGATCGAGCGGGCGGGGGACCGGCCGGAGGTGCGGCTGGGCGCTCCACTCCTGGATTATGTGTGCAAACGCCGTTCCAGGCTCCTCGGCCCCCTCTCCTCCAGCATAACGGGCGGAACCGCGCCCGGCCGCCGTACAGCCGTTCGTTTTCGCACGGGCCCCTGAGCGGCCGCAGCGCCCCCTGCCCGGTTAGGATGGCTTGCCATGTCTCCCCTCCTCAGAGCCACCACGGGCATCCTCGCCGGCATGCTGGCCGGCGGCGCCGCAGCCCAGGACCTCCATCTGGAGCTGAACGGCCAGAATCCGGGCGCCAACTACGGTGCAGCCTTGTGTGCTGTGCCGGATCTGACCGGCGACGGGGTGAACGACGTCCTCGTCGGCGCCCCCAAGGAGGCCATCGGCGGCGCCCTCTCCGGTTCGGTCTACCTGCACTCCGGCGCGGACGGCAGCCTGGTCCGGCGCCACGACGGCGCCGCCGGACACCGCCTGGGCACCAGCGTGGCGGCCTTCCCCGACCTCGACGGCGACGGGGTGCCGGATTACGCGGCCTCGGCCCAGCGCGACAACGACATCGGCCTGTTGACGGGCTACGTGCGGCTCTGGTCCGGCGCCGACGGCAGCCTGATCCGGGAGTTCACCAGCTCGAGCACCTGGGACCGCTTCGGCTCGTTGGTGGTCGCCGCCGGCGACGTCGACGCCGACGGCTGGCCCGACCTCCTGATCAGCGCCCCGCAGGACGACTGGCAGGGCCCGGGCTCGGGCGCGGTCCGGATCTACTCCGGTGACGACGGCGCCCTGATCCAGACCCACTACGGCCGCGACCCGTGGGACCTGTTCGGCACCTCGGCCTGCAGCCTCGGCGACATCGACGGCGACGGTCACGGCGACTTCGCGATCGGTTCCCCGCGGGCCGACACGCCGGCGGCGGAGTCCGGCGCGATCCAGGTCTACTCCGGCCGCACCGGCGCCGAGCTGCTCCGCATCGAGGGCCGCGCCGGCGACGTCTTCGGCATCGCGGTGGCCTCGGTCGGGGACTTCGACGGTGACGGGCTGGCCGACCTCGCCGGCGGCGGCGTCGACGACTTCAGCAGCCTGACCCAGAAGCCCGGCGTGGTCCGGGTGCACTCCCTGGTCGATGGCAGCGAGCTGGCCCGCTTCGACGAGGAGCGCAACACCGAGGGCTTCGGCCTGGCCGTGGCCGGCCTCAGCGACGGCAACGGCGACGGCTACGGCGACCTCCTGATCGGCGCCCCGCACGCCGGCCTGATCGGCGGCAACGGCCTCGCCTCGGGTTCGGCGCGGCTCTACTCGGGCCTGTCCGGGCGCCGCATCCTCGACCTCAACGGCGACGCGAACCAGGACCACCTCGGCACCGCGATGGCGCCGGCCGGCGACGTCAACGGCGACGGCCTGGAGGACTTCCTGGTCGGCGAGCCGGGCGACAACCCGCACGGCGCGGTCTACCTCTACACCATGGAAGCGCTGCCGCTGATCAGCACCAGCAACCTGGTGGCCGGCCAGAACGGCGAGATCCGCACCGACGGCGGCGACCCGGGCGACCACGTCGACTTCTTCTATTCCCTCCACGGCTTCGGCGAGACGGTCTACGGCAGCGGCATCTCGCTCGACCTGGAGTCGCCGGCCATCCAGCTCGGCTCCGCCACCACCGACGCCGCCGGCGTGACGGTGCTGCCGCTGTCGATCCCGCCCGGCACCACCGGGGTCCGGGTCTGGTTCCAGGCCTGGCACACCGGCGCGACCCTGCCCGGCCTCCCGAGCAGCGCCGCCACCGAGGTCATCGGCTGAGCCGTGGAGCTGGTCGACATCACCCAGCGGCTCCGCCGGGAGCTGGAGCCGCTGCGCTTCGGCCCGCCGGTCACCCACGTCTACGACCCGCTCGACTACGCCTGGGAGCCGCACCGGGCCTACCTGGAGCGCTACGCCCGCCCCGGCGTCGAGGCGGTGCTGCTGGGCATGAACCCCGGGCCCTGGGGCATGGCCCAGACCGGCGTTCCCTTCGGCGAGGTCCAGCTCGCCGACCAGTGGCTGGGCCTGCGTGCCCCGGTCGGCCGACCCGATCCGGAACACCCCAAGCGACCGGTGCAGGGCTTCGACTGCCCGCGCTCCGAGGTCAGCGGGCGGCGCATCTGGGGCTGGGCCCAGGAGCGCTTCGCCACTCCCGAGGCCTTCTTCGCGCGCTTCTTCGTCCTCAACTACTGCCCCTTGGCCTTCCTCGAGGAGAGCGGCCGCAACCGCACGCCCGACAAGCTGCCGGCGGCCGAGCGCGAGCCGCTCGAGGCGATCTGCGACCGCGCCCTGCGCGAGGCCGTGACCTGGCTGCGCCCGCGCTGGGTGATCGGGGTCGGCCGCTTCGCCGAACGCAAGGCGATCCGCGCGCTCGAAGGCATCGACTGCGAGATCGGCACCATCCTCCACCCCAGCCCGGCCAGCCCGATCGCCAACCGCGGCTGGGCGCCGCAGGCCGAGCGCCAGCTCGCCGCCCTGCTCGACGACCCGACCCTCGCCCCCGCCGGCGCCTGAGCCCCGATGCGCGTCATCAGCCTCAACCTCAACGGCCTCCGTTCCGCCACCGCCAAGGTTGTGCTCGATTGGCTCCCGCAGCAGCGCGCTGACGTGGTTTGCGTGCAGGAGGTGCGCATGCAGGAGCACCAGCTCACCGAGCCGATGATGCGACCGGCCGGCCTGCACGCGCACTGGAACTTCGCCGAGCGGCCCGGTTACAGCGGCGTCGGCATCTGGAGCAAGCGGCCGCCGGACCGCGTCCGCCGCGGCATCGGCTGGGACCAGGCCGACGCCGAAGGACGCCTGATCCAAGCCGACTTCGGCCGCACCAGCGTGGTCTCCCTGTACCTGCCTTCGGGTTCCTCGAAGGAGGAGCGCCAGGCCTTCAAGTACCGCTTCATGGATCGCTTCGCCGGCTGGCTGGAGCGGGCCCGCAACAGCCGCCGGCACTACCTGGTGTGCGGCGACTGGAACATCGCCCACCGCGAGATCGACCTCAAGAACTGGCGCAGCAACCAGAAGAATTCCGGCTTCCTGCCCGAGGAGCGTGCCTGGATGGACCAGGTCTTCGGCGAGTTCGGCTGGGCCGACGTCCACCGCCGGCTGTGCCCCGAGGCCACCGGCGAGGCCTACACCTGGTGGTCGAACCGGGGCCGCGCGTGGGAGAACAACACCGGTTGGCGGATCGATTACCAGGTCGCCACCCCAGGCCTCGCGCGACGCGGCCGCGCCGCCTCGGTCTACCGCGGGCAGAGGTTCTCCGACCACGCGCCGCTGGTCCTCGACTTCGAGCACGAGCTCTAGGCGAGGGCGGCGAGCGGCGAGCGGCGAGCGGAGCCGAGGAGGGGGCGCCCGGACGCCCGAATTGGCCTTCCCCGCCGCCCCGGCTAGGCTGGTTCACCCCCTTCTGGGCCGCCGGCCCTCCCCTCTGTGTCCCCGAACCGCCCCGACATGCGCACCCTTCCCCTGCTCACGGCTTCCCTGTTGCTCTCTGGCGCCGCCCTGGCCCAGGTCCCCTACTCGATCGACATCGATCCTGCCCAGTCCAACTCTTCCTGGTGGGCCAACACCAGCATGGGCAACGTGGTCGGCGCGCCGACCCTGGACTTCCAGTTCGACGGCGTCATCGACGTCCAGCTCGGCAACGCCTCGGCGCCCTTCGGCACCGGCGAATTCGTGGGCGGCGACGCCTTCACGATCCCGAGCACGCTGGCCGGCAAGATCCCGAACCCGATCCCCTTCACGCCCCCGCTGGCCCGCATCGAGATGCGCGGCCTGCACGCCGGCGTGCAGAGCGGCAGCTTCCCGATCACGGCCGGGACCGGCGCCTTCTCCACCACCGTGGTGATGGACATGATCGCCGGCGAGATCTTCGTCGACCCGTGGATCGGCACCCCGACCACCACCCCGATCGCCGGCATGGTGTCGGATCCCTTCACCATCTCCGGCACCTTCACCGAGTCGGGCGGCAACGTGGTGATGGACTGCCCGCTCAACCCGGTGTTCCCGCTGACCGGCAGCATCAGCGGCAACTTCGGCGTCAACGGCGACCTGGTCGGCTCGGCGCCGGTGCAGGTGTTCAACATGAGCCTGAGCGCCACCCAGATGGTGAGCGGCCAGATGGCCACCTTCGACGTGGCCGGCGCCTACCCGAACGCCGACACCTGGCTGGCCTACAGCGTCAGCGGTCCGGGCTCGACCCCGATCGGCGCCCTCGGCATCACCCTCGACCTGAATGCCCCCGCGGTCGCCGCCGGCCCGAACAGCACCGACGGCAACGGCGACCTGACCTGGGGTCTGATGATCCCGAGCGCCGCCGGCGTCAGCGTCTGGATGCAGGCCTGCCAGGCCGGCCTGACCAGCAACGTGATCAACCAGGTGATCCAGTAGGCAGGCTGACGACCGCCCGCCGGGCGGACGAACGAGAGGCGCGGGTCCACCCAGGGCCCGCGCCCCTCTTTTTCCTGGATATCTCGGCTGCCTGGTCCCGGACCGCCATTCCCCTTCCAGCGGCGGACCGGTTCAGGAGCAGCCGCCCCCCTTCTTCTTCGCCGACCGCGGCACCAGGACCTTGGTGGCCTTGGGCGGCGGCGGCGCGCCGCCGAAGGCGCTCTCGCCCAGCGCGCGCTGGCGCCAGGCGCGGGCAGCCGGCGCCTCGACCGACGGATCCATCACCTGGGCCTGCCAGGCGGCAGCGCCGCCGGCCAGCAGCTGGGCCTCGTGCCCCCCGGCGCGCAGCGAAGCGACCGTACGCGCCCCCGGCCCGCTGCCGTCGGCGTCGACCACCACCAGCAAGCGGCCCTCCGGCAGCAGCGGCCGGGTGCGCAGGTTGAGCAGGCTCGTCGCCTCGATCGGCAGGGCGTTCGGCAGCTCGGGTTCCGCCTCCTCGCCGCGGAGGTCGAGCACCAGGTAGTCGCCGCGCTCCTCCACCGCCCAGGCGGCCAGGGTGAGGGGCTCCAGGCGTACCACCCCCGCCAGCTCGCCCGCGGCGGTCACCGCGCGGGCGTCCCCGGGACCGCCGAATTGGACCACCGCGACCAGCAGACCGGCCAGGACCGTGGCGCCGCCGGCCGCCCACCCGCGGCGCGGCGCCCGCTCACCGCGGGCGCGGCGTTCCAGCCAGCCGACCAGGGCGAAGGCGCCGAGGGCCATCCCCACCACGGCGGCGACCACCACGCCGGTCGGCAGGCCCAGCCACTGCGGCAGGCCGACCTGCCCCATCTCGCCGGCGCCGTAGAGCGGCTGCAACAGCGGGAACAGCTCCTCGAAGACGCCGATCCCGGCGATGATCCCGATCATCACCAGCAGGGCGTCGAGCTTGCCGCTGACCAAGCCCACCACCGAGGTGCCGGGGCAGTAGCCGGCGGTCACGAAGCCGACCCCGAGCAGCAGGCCGCCGAGGACCTGCGCCCAGAGGAAGGTCGGCCGGAAGGCGATGCCGTCCATCACCACCAGACCCATGCCCTGCAGCAGGTACAGGCCGAGCATGGCGGTGACGATGGCGGTGAACATGACCTTCAGGACCCGCCAGTCCTTCAGGTAGAAGATCCCGGCCAGGACCTTGGAGCTGCCGAAGCCGCCGCGCTCGAGCATGAAGCCGAAGCCGACGCCGATCAGGGCCGAGACCAGCAGGGTCAGGTCGACCCCGAAGTCGTGGAAGACGTTGAGCGGGAAGATCATCGCCACTGCCTCCGGACGAACCAGGCGAAGCCGAAGCCTCCGGCGAAGACGGCGAACATGAAGGCCCAGCTGCCGAGCGCCAACAAGGCGCCGCCGGACAGGGCCTGGCCGCTGGTGCAGCCGCGGGCCAGGCGCGCGGCGAAGCCCATCAGCAGGCCGCCGATCAGGGCGTAGAGCAGCCGCCGTCCCTTGCCGGTGTTGGGGCCGCGCTCGACCGTGCCGAACTTGGCCACCCGGCCGGCGCTGAGGGCGGCCAGGAAGCCGCCGACCGCCATTCCGATGAGCCCGAACACCAACGGTTCCTTGAGGAAGTGGGGCTCGGTGTTGGCGATCTCCCGGGCGTGATCGAGGCTCTGCACGTGCTCCGGAGCGACGGTGTTGACGGCCAGCAGGCCGAGGCGGCCGAAGCCGCCCGAGGCGCCGAGGCCGTTGCCGGTGACCAGGAAGCTGGCCAGCAGCACCAGGCCGAGGCCGAAGCCCGCCAGGTAGGCCGACCAGTAGGGTTTGGCTTGGGTTCCCATCATCAACCTCCCACCGCCGAGAGCTGGCCGGCGTCGACCAGCAGGAAGCGGAACACGAGGCCGCCGAGCAGCACCAGCGACGGGGCGACCAGGGTCTCGGCCCAGCGCCTGCGCAGGGCCATGAACTCGAGCAGGAAGGGCACGACCAGGCCCACGGTGATGAACAGCAGCCAGAAGACCGCGGTGTACTGGCCGCCGAGCACCAGGCCGGCGGCCTGGCGGCCGGCCTCGCCGGCGCAGCCGAGGCCGAGCAGCCACAGCGCCACCACCGCGGCCTCGACCAGGATCAGGAGCAGGTCGATCCGGACCAGGACGTGGCGCTCCGCCGCCTCCCGGGAGAGCAGCGCGGCCAGGGCGATGCCGGTCGAGACGCCCGAAACCAGGCAGAGCGGGCCCAGCAGGGCGGAGTTCCAGAGCGGGCGCGCGGCGAAGCTGGAGAGCAGGACGCCGGTGTAGATCCCGAGGACCAGGCCCACCGCCAGATTGAGCCGCGCCAGCGGCTTCAGGTTGCGCTGGCCGAAGGCCGCCAGGCGCGAGACCAGCGGCAGGCGGCTCCAGATCGAGCCGGGGAAGCGGCGTCGGCGGGCCAGCGCCGCGAGGCCGGCCAGGCCGCCGCTCAGGCTCACCAGCAGCAGCACCCAGGACCCCCACGACATCGGCGAAGCCAGCCGGAGCGTGGTGTAGAACTGGAGCACGTGGAGCTTGTACTCGAGGTCCAGGAACAGCGCGCCGAGGCCGAGGCCGAGCAGGGGCAGCGTCAACATCGGAGCCAGGTTGGCGCTGGCCGGCATGCGCTCCTGACGGTCCAGCAGGACCACCAAGGCGTTGAGGATCAGCAGGCCGGCGACCAGGCCGCCGAGGAACAGGTAGACCGGGACCTCCCAGCCCCAGACCTGGAGTGCGGGATCGACGTGGCCGTTGGCCCGCGTGCTGGTGAACTCGATGACCTCTTGCGGCAGCATGGCGATCGCTCCTCAATCCAGCAGGAAGAAGCGGGGACGGGTGCCGGCGGCCGCCTTCTGCTGCCGCGCCGGGCGGGCGCGCAGGAGACGGCTGAAGGCGGAGGTCGAGTCGGCGAGGTCGCCGACGGTGATCGCCGAGGTCGGGCAGATCTCGGCGCAGGCGGTGGCGCGTCCGGCCTCGAGCCGGTGGTGGCAGAGCGTGCACTTGTCGATGAAGCCGGTCGGGTGGACGAAGCGGGCGTCGTAGGGGCAGGAGGCCATGCAGGCCTTGCAGCCGGTGCAGTCCGCTTCGCTCACCTGGACCGTGCCGGTGCCCGAGTGATAGTGGCTGGCGCCGGTCGGGCAGTTGGAGACGCAAGGCGCGTCCTCGCAGTGCTGGCAGCAGTCCGACCAGACCCGCATCTTCAGCTCGGGGAAGCGGCCGCGCACCTCCTGGTTGACCCAGCGGCGCGCGTGGCCGTCCGGGACCTCGTGCTCGCTCTTGCAGGCGATGACGCAGGCGCTGCAACCGACGCAGGCCACGGTGTCGACGGCCATGCCGAAGCGGCGTCCCGGGCGTCCTTCGGGGCGGGGCGGCATCTCAGGCCTCCAGCTTCCGGAGGGTGACGAAGTTGACGTTCATGCCGGTGCCGCCCATCAACGGGTCGGTGGCGTAACGCGTGATCAAGGCGGCGTCGTTGCCGCCGCGGCCGCGCGCGGCGCGCAGCCCCTTGGCGGTGTGGCCGAAGCCGTGCACCATGTAGACGCAATCGGTGCGGATGCGTTCGGTGGCCTTGACCGCCATCGGGCCGGTCTCGGCGCCGTCCTGGTTGCGCACCATGACCCGGTCACCGTGCGCCAGGCCGAGGTCCTCGGCAGCGGCGCGGTTGACCCAGATCTCGTTCTCCGGGAACTGCTCCAGCAGCACCTTGTTGTTGGTGGTGCGGCCGAAGGTATGCACCGGCGCGCGGCCGGTCAGCAGCCGGAATTCGCCCGGCCCGGGCATCTCCGGCCGGCGGTAGACCGGCACCGGGTCGAAGCCGGCGTCGGCCAGCTGCTGCGACCAGAGCTCGATCTTGCCCGAGGGCGTGCCGAACTCGTACTCGAAATCGTCCGGCAGGTAGAGCGGGTCGGCCTCGGTGCGGATCACGCCGCGGCGGACCAACTGGCGCTCCTGCTCGGCGCTGTAACCGCTGGCCACCAGGCGCTTGCGGTGCAGCTCCGCCGGGTGTCCCCAAGGGAACCAGTCCTGCAGGCCGAGGCGCTGGGCCAGCTCCTTGGCCATCCACCAACCCGGCTTGGACTCGCCCATCGGCTCGACCACGGGCTGGCGCAGCGCCACGAAGGGCTCGCGGTACCAGGGCGCGATCAGGTCGTCGTGGCGCTCGAGGTAGGTGCACTCCGGCAGCACCACGTCGGCCCAGCCGCAGATCTCGGCCGGCAGGATGTCGATCGCGACCAGGAAGTCCAGCTGCTGGATCGCCGCGATCGTCTTGCGCGGGTCCGGCAGCACGATGGGCAGGTTGGAGCCGTAGACCAGCCAGGACTTGATCGGGTAGGGCTCGCCGCTGAGGGTGGCGTCGCGCAGTCCGCTGGCGAGGGTGCTGCCGGCGAAGACGTGCTCCCCTTCCTTGCGGTCCGCCGCCGGCCGGCCCTGCGGGGCCGCGGGCAGGCCGGGCTCGGGGGCCAGGGGCGCCTTCGAGAACATCGAGAAGCCGCCCTCCTTGCCCCAGTTGCCCAGCAAGGCGTTCACGAGGGCGATGGCGCGGCTGCGTTGAGCGTCGTCGCCGTACCAGGTGACGTGGCGACCGGGGTGGACCAGCGCGTGCGGCGCCGCCTGGGCCAGCTCGCGGGCGCTCGCCACCAGCAGCTCGGGCTTGATGCCGGTCTCCTGGTAGACCGCCGCCGGCGTGTAGATCGCGACCGCCTCGGCGAGCTGGTCCAGACCGACGGCGTTGCGGGCGACGAAGTCCTGGTCGTACCACTGTTCGCGGATCAGCAGGTTGATCCACCCCAGCAACAGCGCGATGTCGGTGCCCGGCTTGACCGGCAGCCAGTACTTGGCCTTGCCCGCCGCCACCGAGTAGCGCGGGTCGACCACGATCAGGTTCATGCCCTTGCCGAGCCCCTCGGCGAAGTCCTGCACCTGGGTGTTGTGCATGTTCTCGCCCAGGTGGGAGCCGATCAGCGCCAACGCGCGGCTGTTCGGGATGTCCAGGTTCTCGGGCGAGCCGAGCCCCTCGCCGAAGGTCAGCTCGAAGCCGACCTCGCGCGGTCCGCGGCACTGGGCGTAGGAGGGCGCGGCGACGTTGGGCGAGCCCAGCCCCTTCATCAGGGTCTTGAAGAAGCTGCCACCCGCGCCGTGGAAGAGCATCGCGATGGCCTCGGGGCCGTGTTCGTCGACCACCCGGCGCAGCCCCTCGGCGGTGCGGTCGAGGGCTTCCTCCCAGGTGGCCTCGCGGAACTGCTCGGAGCCGCGCTCGCCGACCCGGATCAGCGGCTTCACCAGCCGGTCCGGGTCGTAGAGAGTGCCCAGACCGCCGGCGCCGCGCGGGCAGAGCTTGCCGCGGCTGAGCGGGTGGGCCTCGTTGCCGGTCAACGCCACCACCTGGCCGTCGCGGACGTGGGCGTCCACCCCGCACTTCCAGAAGCAGACCTCACAGACGGTCGGCACGACCCGGTCGGTGGCCCGCGGCGGCGCGCCGGCGGCGGCCCGTTGCAGCGCGGCGAGCGGCACCGTGGCCCCCAGGGTGGCGCCCAGACCGCAGGCGCCGCTGGTCTGGAGGAAGCTCCTCCGGCTCCACTGCGGCGTACTCATGGATCTCCCCTCTCCGGCTGCGGACTCAGTTCAGCGAATCAGCCCGGAAGCGGGCCTCCTTGCCGAGGGCGGAGCGGACCAGCTCGCAGGCCTGGCCCACCTCACGGCAGGCCAGCTCGACGAACAGGAAGCGCCCGTCGCGGCGGGTCCGGATCAGGCCGACGTTGGCCATCTTGGCGATGTGCTGGGACAGCCCCGCCTTGGTCACCCCGACCCGGCGCAGGATCTCGGCCGAAGGCATCTCGCCGCCCGCCTCGTGCAGGTGGTGCAGGATGAGGAGGCGCACCGGGTGTCCCATCGCGCGGCAGTACTCGGCTTGCAACTCGAAGGCGGAGGAGTCGGGCAGGCTCGGGTCTTGGATCTCGCTCATGGCTCAACGATTCAGGGTTTCAGCAACCAATAAACCCCTTAACCCCAGCCACAAGTGCCTTTTTGATCGAAACTTGCGCTCGCCGTAGGGCACTGAGAGGCGCGCCGGAGGGCAGCAGATTTCCCTGCTGGCTTCTGGCGAGGGCGGGCGGCAAGCTACCCTGCTGCCACGGCCTCCGGCCGCACCACGAACCCGAGACTTCCACCGATGAGAGCCCGCTTCTGGATCCTTCTCGCTCCGCTCCTCGCCCTCGGCTGCCAGACCGCCAGCGGCCCGACCTTCCAGGAAGGCACCGCCCGCAGCTCCTTCGAGGCGGTCTGGAGCAAGATCGACACCGACGCTCCTGGCGCCGCCAACGACGTCGAGGTCAACACGCTGGGCACCAACTTCACCGCTGGCGCCTTCCTCACGCCCGAGATCGAAGGCGGCCTGAAGCTCGGCTACCTCGACCAGGAGATCGGCAGGACCTCGGTCAAGGCCTGGAACGCCGCTGCCTACGGCCGCTACTACCTGCAGAGCCACGGCACCCTGCGCCCCTGGGGCGAAGGCACCATCGGTTACGCCCAGGGCGACAACGGGCGCGCCACCGATCGCACCATCTACTGGGGCATCGCCGCCGGCCTGACCCAGTTCCTCACCGAGTCCACCGCGCTCGAGCTGGCGCTGGGCTACGAGAGCCGCAGCTATGACTTCGGCGGCGGCGACACCGACGTCAGCACCACCGCGCTGACCCTGGGCTACGCGGTCTTCTGGTAGTCCCCCCATCCTGGGTCCACTGGGACCCGGTCATCGCGCCGCGGGGGCTCGGCCTCCGCGGCGTTCTCGTGCTCGCTCCTGGCTCAGTAGCCGCCCGGGCCGACGATGCAGCGCAGGGTGACCGGCTGCTTGCCCTCGGGGCTGTAGAAGGTGAAGGTGCGCCGCTCCCCGGGCCGCAGGTCGAAGTTGCGGCTACGCGGGTCGGCCTCCATCGAGTCCTCGATCAGGAAACCGTCGAGGTCGAACCACTCCAGGGTGATGTGGACCCGGGAGACGGTCTCCGCCTCGTTGAGGAGGAAGAACTGGGTGGTGGCGCGGCCCTCGCGCAGGCGCACCTTGAGGTCCTGGATGGCGACCTCATCCACCGTGGACTCGACCTTGAGGGCGATCGGACCGCCTTCGTGGGAGATGACCTCCGGACCCGCCGAGCAGGCGCCGAGCAGGAGGGGCAGGGCGAACAGAATGCCGAGCTTTCGCATTTCATCTCTAATTGCGGCAGAAAGGCGGAATTCCTTGAGGAATCCGCCTTTCTGGGGCCGCCGGAGGGAGATGCGGCTCAGTTCGTGATCAGTTCCAGGCCGTTCGAGACCCGGTAGGTGCCGGTCAGCTCCTCGACTGCCTGGAACCAGTAGGTCACGCCGGAGGGGATCGACGGCGGCAGGAACTGCATGACCCAGGACTGCCCGGTGACGTCCACCGGCGAGGTGAGCGCATTGGTGATCGGCCGGCTCATCAGGAGGTTCAGCTCGAGCGAACCGTTCGCGGTCGGACCCGGACCGGTGGTGCTGAAGCAGGTGTGGACCATCGATCCTGGACGCGCGTTCCAGGCGTGCACCACGGCGGTGGATCCCGGCGTGAGGTTGAAGATCTCGATGTCGAAGACGTCATCGGCCGGATCCAGCGGATCGGTCTCGCCGAGCTCGAAGGCCCCGTTCGAATTCACGTCCTCGTAGCCGTCGCGGAACTGGCCGCCGTCGGTGTCCCGGAGCAGCGGGTCGGTCACGGTCAGCGGATCGGCGTCCGGCATGAAGACCAGCGGGTCGGTCCCGCTGGCCCCGACCACGACGCCGCTCTCGGTGCCGTCCTGCAGCAGGTCGCCGTCGGTGTCCAGCAGCAAGGGAGAGGTCGTGTCGGTCAGGTTCTCGTCGCCGTCGAGGATGCCGTCGTCGTCGCTGTCATCATCGATCGGATCGAGACCGCGCATGACCTCGACTACGTCCGAGACGCCGTCCAGGTCGCCATCCAGCCCCAGGTTGCTGGCCATGACGTAGGCCGAGCCAGCAGCGTTCATGCCGCCTCGATCGGTGATGTCTGCGCCCAACACCAGGTCGACGGTCCCGTCGCCATCCAGGTCGCCGATGCCAGCGCAGGAGCGGCCCATCTCGTTCTCCTCGGCGGCGCCGTCGAAGCGGGTCAGTTGACTGCCGTCCACGCCGGAGAACAGGTAGACCGTGCCGGCCTGGTGACGCCCGCCCGGATCGGCCTGATAGGCCCCCACGAGCAGGTCGGGCACCGCGTCGCCGTTGACGTCGCCGGGACCCTCGACGAACCAACCCAGGGTGTCGAAGCGGGCCTCGCCTTGCATGGTCAACAGCAGGGTGGCGTCGGCGCCGGAGTAGACGTAGGTCTCCCCGGCGGACTGCTCGCCGTTCGGGTCGGCCAGATAAGCTCCGATGAGCAAGTCGGGGACCAGGTCGCCGTTGACGTCGCCGGCAGGCGCGACGCTGCGCCCCATGCCGTCGCCGGCGGCGTGGCCGTCGATGCGGAACATCTGGGAGCCGTCGAGGCCGTTGAAGACGTAGACCGACCCGGCGTCGAGGCCGCTGTAATCGGTGTGCCAGGCCCCGACGAGGACCTCGGAGTGCCCATCGCCGTTCAGATCACCGGCTGAGGACACCGAGCGGCCCAGGCCGTCGCCGGTGTTCTCGCCGACCCATTGGTGGATCGGGAGGCCGGTGGCGCCGCTCGCCACCCAGGCCACGCCGATCTCCTGCTGCCCCCCTGGCGAACTGGCGTACCCGCCGATGACGACGTCGCGGACGCCGTCGTTGTCCACGTCGCCGGCGTTGCGCAGGTAGCGGCCGAAGCGGGCCTCCGGCTCGGTGCCGTAGACGGCGTGGATCGGCAGCCCGGTGGCGCCGGAGTAGATGGTGACCAGGCCGTTGTTGGTCAGCCCGTTGCTGTCGTGGCCCCAGGATCCGACCGCGACGTCGGCGTGGCCGTCGGCGTCGACGTCGTCGACCGAGCAGACCGCGCGCCCCATCTGGTCGCCCTCGGCCGCTCCGTGCCACTCGTGGAGCAGGGCTCCGGTCGCCCCCGAGTAGACGTAGGAGGCGCCGGCGCCGACCAGGCCGTTGGCCTTCGAGTTCCAGGCGCCGACCAGGATGTCGGGCTTGCCGTCATTGTCGACGTCGCCGGCACCGTCCACGAACATGCCGAAGCGGCTGTCGGCGTACTTGCCGGTGAACTCGTGGGCCACCGTCCAGTCCTGGGCGAGCGCGGACGGGGCGGCGAGGGAGAGGACCGCGAAGACGCGGAGCGGGCGACGGAGTCTCAGAACGGAGGGCATCAGAGGGGTGGGATCGAAAGGGGTCGAAGGCCGCTTGCGCGAGGCGGCCGGAAGCCCTGGCGCGAAATGTCCAGGGAATCGAGATTCCCGTTCACAATGTTACCCGGTCACGGGAAGCCTGCCGGCCAATTTACAAGTCTGTATCTGAATCGGCCCCGCCTCCCCCAACGGTTGAGGCGGGGCCTGAATCCCAGCACTTTCCTTAGAATTCGACCCGGAAACCTACGATCACGCTGTCCGTGCTCATGGTGTTGGTGACCGAGCTCCCCGGGACCGGCCCCATGGTCGGGTGGCCCATCGGACCCTCGACCGAGTTCTCGAAGCCGTGACGGTAGGCCACGTCGATGAACCAGTCCTCGCCGACGCAGTAGGAGGCTCCCACCGAGGCGTGGTGCTGGATGATCGCCGGCGCCGGCGCGTTGAAGCCGGAGTTGGCGTCGGAGATCGGGTTCTGGTTGAAGGCGTAACCGAGCCGGAAGCTGGTGCAGTCGTCGAGCTGGTACTGGGCACCGAGCGCCAGGACCAGGATGCTGTCCCAGCCGAAGCCGTTGACCGAGCCGTCCGGGTTGAACCTGGCCTCGCCGAAGCCGTCGGTGTTCTCGTAGTCGATGTAGCGCAGGTCGAGCGCGAACAACCAGTCCTCCACCCCTTCGTAGGCCGTGCCGAGCGACAGGATCGCCGGGAAGTCCATGTCCAGGCTCAGCAGCCGGTAGCCGCCGACCTCGTCGGTGGAGTGGAACTCGAAGTCGCCGAAGGTCTGCTGGCTCTTGTAGGAGATGCCGAAGTTCCAGTCCGCCTCGCCTTGGTAGAGCACCCCGATCTGGCCTCCGAAGCCCCAGGCGGTCGAGCCGTTGCGGGCGTCCGGATAGGTGGCGAAGGTGTCGCCGTTGGCGTCATCCGGGGCGGCGAAGCAGCCCGGGTTCATGCGCAAGGCGGCGCGATTGATGGTCGGGGCGAAGCCCACCGACCAGTGCTCATCGACCTGGTAGGCCAGGGTGGGCGCCAGCTGCAGGAGCTGGAACTCGCTCACCAGCGAGCCGAAGCCGTTCGGCGGCGGCAGCAGCAACGGGTTCTTGGCGCTGGCCTTGTACTCGACGCCGAAGCCGCTGATGCCGAAGGCACCGAAGCCGAAGGTCCAGTCGCTGTCCGGGATCTGGTAGGCGAAACCGAAGGTCGGGATCGGCGAGGCCCCCATCTCGCTCTCCGAGCTCCCCGACATCGACGCCGGCGCGCTCACGCTCGACTCCAAGCTCACGCTGGGGATCAGGATCTCCATGCCGAACTGGATCTGCGAGCTCTCCAGGGCCGCGAGACCGGCCGGGTTCCACTGGATCACCCCCGAGGCGTCCACCGGCGCGGCGGTGCTGGCTCCGGCCATCGACTGGTTGACGGGCCCCACCCCGTTCAGCACGTGACCGGTCTGTGCAGCAGCGGGCAAGGCGAGGACGGCAGCCGTCAACGCCACCGCGCAGAGCTTCGAAAGGAGAGATCGCGTAGCCATGGTGTTTTCCTGCCGGAGGCAACGAGCTCCAGGCGCCGAGGCGATAACCCGCCCCACCCGAGGTGCAAGTTGCAGAACTAAGGAAACGACCAAATATGGAATTCCAGTTCCCACGCGACCGCCAAAAAGGGCACTCCGTCGCCAAGGTCGGGACATTCAGCAACCCTATACTCTTGCTGATGCTGGACTTCCGCCTGCCGGGCCAACAAAGGGAGGGAACCGCGGCGGCCCCCCTCGTGGCCCTCGAGACGGCCGTGTTGACCCACGGCCTGCCGCGCCCCCGCAACCTGGAGGCCGTGCAGACGATGGCGGCGGCGGTGCGAGCCGCCGGGGCCACTCCGCTGATCGTGGCCGTGCTCCATGGCCGCCTGGTGGTCGGACTCAAGGAGCGGGAGCTGGAGGAGCTCGCGGTCGACGAGCAGGCGCGCAAGGTCGGCGCCCGAGACCTGGCGGCGGCGATCGCCGAGGGAGCCAGCGCCGGCACCACCGTCTCCGCCACCCTCGCCGCCTGCCGCCTGGCGGGGATCCAGGTCTTCGCCACCGGCGGCATCGGCGGCGTGCACCGCGGCTGGAGCAGCCACCGAGACGTCTCCTCCGACCTCGAAGAGCTGGCGCGTACCTCCTGCTGCGTGGTCAGCTCCGGCGCCAAGACCGTGCTCGACCTGCCGGCGACGCTCGAGAGCCTGGAGAGCCTCGGCGTGCCGGTGCTGGGCCACGGCTGCGAGGACTTCCCGCGCTTCTACTCACGCGGGGACGGCAGCCTGCCCATCCCTCGGGCCGCCTCACTCGACGCCGTGGCGAGCATCTGCCGGACCCGGTGGCAGCTGCTGGACCAGCCTGGCGGGGTGCTGGTGGCCAACCCGGTCCCGGAGGAGGCCGCGCTCGACCCCGGCCCGCTGGAGGAAGCAGTCGAGCAGGCCGTCGCCGCGGCCGAGGCGCGCGGAGTACGTGGTGCCGCCGTCACCCCCTTCCTGCTCAGCGCCCTGGCCAAGGCCACCCAAGGCCGCAGCCTGGCCGGCAACCTCGCCCTGCTCGAGGACAATGCCGCCGTCGCCGGCCGCCTGGCCGTCGCCCTCGCCGATCCCTCATGAGCCGCCGCCTCCGCCTGCCCCTGCTGCTGTTCCTGGTCCTGCTGCTGGCCGCCGCCGGCTGGGCCTGGCGCCTGTTCGAGGCCATGCGCTCGCAGGGCCTGCCCTGGCGTCAGGGCGAAGCCTCGGTCGCCGGGCTCGGCGCCGAGGCCGAGATCCGCTACGACGCGCACGGCGTCCCGCACATCCGCGCCGCCAGCGTGCGGGACCTGGCGCTGGCCACCGGCTGGGCCCAGGCCAATGACCGCATGGGCCAGCTCGAGCTGGTGCGCCGCGCCGCCGCCGGCCGCCTGTCCGAGCTGTTCGGGCCGGACACCTTGGAGCTCGACCAGCGCATGCGGCGCTTCCGTCTCGCTGAGACCGCCGAGCGGCTGGTCGCCGCGACCGGCCCGGACAGCATGCTCTGGCTCGAGGGCTACGCCGACGGCGTCAACGCCTGGCTCGCGGCCCGGGGCGAGGACCTGCCACCGCTCTACACCCTGACCGGCGCCACCCCCGAGCCCTGGCGGCCGGTCGATTCGATGGCGGTCCCGCTGCTGATGGGCTTGCAGCTCTCCTTCGCCTTCGGCCCCGCCGACGAGAATCGCTACCTGGCCCTGCGCGGCCTCGGCCCTGAGCGATTCCTCGACCTCTGGGGCGAGCTGCACCTGCCCGAGGTGCTGCGGGAGGAGGCCGCCGCCATGGACCCCGATCCAGCGGAGCGGAGCGGGGAAGCCGGCCCCGAGCCCGCCGCGGCCCCGCGGGAACGGGCCGGCGGCAGCAACAACTGGGCGGTGTCGGCCGCTCACACCACGACCGGTGGCCCGCTGTTCGCGAACGACCCCCACCTCGAGCTCCAGCTGCCCTCGATCTGGTACCAGCTCCACCTCCGCGCGCCTGGCTACGAGGCCGCCGGCATGAGCCTGGCGGGGGTGCCCGGGGTCGTGATCGGCCACAACCAGGACCTGGCCTGGGGCTTCACCAACCTGATGCTCGATGACCACGACACCCTGCTCGAGGAGCTCGACGACGAGGGGCAGCGGGTCCGGCGCGCCGACGGCTGGGAGGAGCTCCGCCGCCGCACGGAGTCCATCGCGGTGAAGGGCGAGCAGGCGGTCCCGCTCGAGTTGGTCGAGACCTCCCTCGGCCCCATGCTGCCGGCCGACGAGCTGCGCGGGCTGCCGCCCCGCACCGTGCTCTGGACCGCCTACCACGCCGCCGACGTGCTCGGGGCCTTCCTCGGCCTGGGCCGCGCGCGGACCCTCGACGAGGCGCACCTGGCCGCCGGCCGCTTCGTCTGCCCGGCCCAGAACCTGGTGGTCGTCCACCGCGACGGCGGCCTCCTGCACACCGTGCTGGGCCGCCTGCCCGCGCGCCGGCCTGGGACCCGAGCTACGGCTGGGACGGCCTGCAGCCGGCCGCGGCTGGCTTCGTGGTCCGGGACCCCGCAGAAGGCTGGATCGTGACCGCCAACCACGACGTTCGGCCGCCGGGCTGGGCCGGCCGCCTCAGCGCCGACTTCGACACGCCCTTCCGCGCCGACCGCATCCGCCAGCGCCTGACCAGCGGCGGCCCTTTCGACGCCGTGGGGCTCGGCGCGATCCAGGGCGACCTCACCGACCTCTACGCGCTCGAGTTGATCCGGCGGCTCGGCGCTCCTGAGCTCGACGGCGACGCCCTCCTGGCCTTCGAGGCCCTGACCGCCTGGGACGGCCGCCGCGAACTCACCGGCCCCGCCGCCCTGTTCCAGCGCTTCGAGCGCGAATTGGCCGCGGTGCTGTTCCGCGACGAGGAGGAGGCCTACGGCGTGCCCGGCTTCTCCTTCTTCTTCCGCCGCCCGCAGCTCCTGCGCGCCCTCGACGGCGACCTCGCCCCTTCCTGGTGGGACGACCTCGACACGCCCGAGACCGAGGACCGCGCGGCCGCGCTCCAGCTCGCCCTCGGCCGCGCCTGGCGGGCGCTCGCCACCGAC
>CAZXTO010000014.1:0-21407 GCA_964643675.1 uncultured Planctomycetales bacterium | reverse complement strand
GTAGGGCGAGCCGCCCGGGCCGGTCGGCCCCACCGGCAGCATCTGCCACCACGCCTGCCCGGCCTCCTCCAGCCAGTCGGCGAAGCGGTGGGCGGCGGGGCCGAGCGGCGCTCCCCAGGCAGCGGGCAGCGAACTCAGGTGGAGCAGCACGCCGGCGCGGCGAGCCGCGAGCACCGGGTTGGGCGCGCTCACCGCGCCTCCCCGCCGCCCTTCCGCCGGCCGAGCACGACGCCGCCGAGGGCGTCGAGCTGGATGCCCAGGTCGCCGGCACCGCTCGGGTGGAAGGGACGGTCGTTGCGGCTCTCGCCGAGCTCGAACAGCAGCTCCCAGCCGGCCGCGCTCAGGCCGGCGCGCCTCAAGGTCTCCACCGGCACGACGAAGGGCACCCGTCGCTCGGCGGCGGTGAGGGCCACGATCAGCTGCTCGTCGCCGTCCTCGCGCAGGAACACCCACACGTCGGCCTCGTCGTCGGTCAGCAGGGTGCGCATGCTGCCGGTGCGCAGCGCGGGGTGGGCGTTGCGCAGCGCGATCGCCGACCGGTAGAACTCCCGCTGATCCTCCATCACGGAGTTGTCGCCGGGCGTCGCGTAGGGCTCGAGGTCCGGCCACAGCATCGGCTTGCGGCAGGTCGGGTCGTCGGCGCCCCACATCCCGACCTCGTCGCCGTAGTAGACCATCGGCGCGCCGACGTAGCTCATCTGCAGCAGCGCCAGCAGCCGCACGCGGCGGTACTCCTCCGCCCCGGGCTTGCGGTTGTCGTAGCGCGGGTTGCTGTCCTGGCTGCGGTTCTCGCGGTCGTAGTCGCGGTCCGGGTTGAGCATCATCGACGCCACCCGGTCGGTGTCGTGGCTGCTGACCAGGTTCTGCAGGGCGTAGGTGGCCTCGGAGGGATAGGCCAAGCGCAGCGCCGCCAGCCGCCCGGCGCACTCGCTGGCGCTGATCTTGCGCTCCCGGTGGCCGATCCACTCGATCGCCGCGCGCGCGAAGGGGTAGTTCATGACCGCGTCGAAGCGGCGGCCGTCGAGCCAGCTCGAGGCGTCGTCCCAGATCTCGCCGACGATGTAGGCCTCGGGGTTGAGCTCCTTCACCACCTCGCGCCACTCCTCCCAGAAGCCTCCGGGGACCTCGTTGGGCACGTCCAGGCGCCAGCCGTCGATGCCGTCGCTCGGGTCGCCGTCGCCGTCCGGGTCCATCCAGCGCCGCGTGACGGCGAAGATGTGCTGCTTCAAGGACTCGCTGGCGAGGCCGTCCTCGCTCTTGGCGAACTCCGGCAGCTGGCCGAAGCCGGCCCAGCCCTCGTACTCGAAGGGCTCCCAGCTCGTCACCGAGAACCAGTCGGCGAAGCGCGACTCGCGCCCCTGCTGCCGCAGGTCGCGGAAGGCCAGGTGATGCTCCCCGACGTGGTTGAAGACGCCGTCGAGGATCACCTTGAAGCCGCGCGCGTGCGCCTGCTCCAGGAAGGCCAGGAAGGCGCGGTCGGCCTCGGTCCACTCCCAGGTCGACGGGTCGAGCAGGTCCTCGCGCGCGGTCACCGCGGCGAAGTCGTCGCCGCCGCCGTAGAAGTCGTCGATGTGGCGGAAGTCGGTCGCGTCGTACTTGTGGTGGCTCGGCGACTGGAATACCGGGTTCAGGTAGAGCGCGTTGACGCCCAGCTCCTGCAGGTAGTCGAGCCGCTCGGCCAGGCCGGCGAAGTCGCCGCCGTAGAGCCGCTGGAAGACCGCGTAGTGGTAGAAGGTCTGGCCGCTCGCGCGCTCGTGCGGCTGCAGCTCGAACCACTCGCTGGTCCACGGGATGGCCCGCGGCGGATCCCCGGCCGGGTCGCCGTTGCGGAAGCGGTCGACCATGATCTGGTACCAGACCGCGTGCTTGGCCCAGTCCGGCGTGCGGAAGACCTGCGCCGGCGGCGGCTCCAGGCGGTAGGTGGCCGGATCGCTCACGGCGTGCTGCTTTCCATCCATCAGAACGAAGGTGTACTCGGCGGCCGGCGCCAGCGGCGCCACGGCCTCCCACAAGGCGAGCCGGTCATCGGCGTGGACCGGCACCATCGGCAGCCGGCGACCGTCGCGCACCGCCAGCTCGACCGCGGCGACGTCGTGCGCCTGGGTCTGGTAGCGGAGCTGGACCCGACCGCCGGACAGGTGCTGCAGGTCGCGCGGCCGCCGCGGGTCGTGACGGAGGGCGGCGACCTCCACCCGGCCGTCGCCGACCACGCCGTCGGAGGCCCCCAGCTGCGCCAGCCGTCCGAGCGGCAGCACCGAGTTGAAGCCGGAGTGGCCGTCGTCCTCGCGCGAGGGGTTGCGCGGGTCGTGGGTCCAGCCGTCGCCGTCGACGACGAATTTGTAGAGCCAGCGGCCGCCTTCCAGCGGCAGGGCGACCCGGAAGATGCCGTCGCCGCCGCGGCTCATCGGCGTGGCGCCGGAGTCCCAGCCGTTGAAGCTGCCGGCCAGGTACACCCGCTCGACGCCGGGCGGGGGGTCGAAGGCGAACTCCACCCGCAGCAGGCCGTCGGGGCGCGGCGCCGCCGTCACCGACTCCGGCAGCGCGGCGCCCAGCTCGACCGGCGGGCGCTCCAGCGGCGGCGCCGGCGGCCAGGCCGGGTCCTGCAAGCAGGCAAGAATGAGGGGGAGCAGCGCCATGCGGAGACACAATCTAACTCCGCCGCTCGAGCCCCCAGCCATGCCGCACCGCCTCCCGCAACCGTCCACCCGCCGCCGCGCCGCCTGGATCCCCGCCGCCGCGCTGGCCTCCTTCCTGCTCGCCCCGGCCGCCCCGCTTCCGGCCGCCGCGTCGGCCCCGGCCGAGCAGGATCCGCCGCCGAAGCGGCCCAACATCGTCTTCGTCTACGCCGACGACCACGCCGAGCGCGCGGTCGGCGCCTCGGGCTCGCCGCTCACCCGCACCCCCAACATCGACCGCCTGGCGGACGAGGGGGTGCGCTTCCGCCAGAGCTTCGTCGCCAACTCGATCTGCGGCCCGGCGCGGGCCACGATCCTGACCGGCCTGCACTCGCACGCCAACGGCAAGACCACCAACGGCGGCGGCTTCCGCGACGAGCTGCCGAGCTTCGCCAAGGCGCTGCAGGCCTCGGGCTACCGCACCGCGATGGTCGGCAAGTGGCACCTGAGCACCACCCCGAACGGCTTCGACCACTGGGCCATCGCCCGCGGCGGCTACTACAACCTGGCGCTCGAGACCGCCGACGGGCGCGAACGCCACCAGGGTTATGCCCCCGAGATCATCACCGACGAGGGCCTGCGCTGGGTCGAGCAAGGCCGCGGCCAGGACCAGCCCTTCTTCCTCTGGCTCAGCCACACCGCCACCCACCGCACCTGGATGCCCGGGCCGCGCTACCTCGGCCGCTACGCCGGCGTCCGGATCCCGGAGCCCGCGAGCCTGTTCGACGACTACGCCGGCCGCTCCCCCGGCGCCGCCGCCGCGCAGATGCGCATCTCCCGCGACCTGTTCCCGGCCTACGACCTGAAGCTGCCGGTGACCGGCGACGGCATCCTCGACGGCAGCGCCGCCGGCAAGCTGAAGGGCATGAGCCCGGCCCAGCGCAGCGCCTGGGACGCCGCCTACGGCCCCGAGAACGCCGCCTACCTCAGCGATCCGCCGGTCGGGGAGGCCCGCACCCGTTGGAACTACCAGCGCTACATCCAGGACTACCTGCGCTGCGTCGACGCCCTCGACGACAGCCTGGGCGCGGTGCTCGCCTACCTCGAGCGGACCGGGCTCGACCAGGACACGATCGTCATCTACAGCTCGGACCAGGGCTTCTTCCTCGGCGAGCACGGCTGGTACGACAAGCGGTGGATGTACGAGCCCTCCCTGCGCACCCCCTTGATCGTGCGCTGGCCGGGGGTGACCGCAGCCGGAGCGGTCCGCGAAGAGCTGGTCCAGAACATCGACATGGCCCCCACCTTCCTGGCGATGGCCGGCGTGGACGAGCCGGGCCCGATGCACGGCCGCAGCCTGGCCCCGCTGCTGCGCGGGCAGACCCCCACCGATTGGCGTTCAGCGATCTACTACCACTACCAGCAGCGTGACTCCGGCCGCACCAACCACACCGTCGCCCCGCACAACGGCGTCCGGACCGATCGCTGGAAGCTGATCCACGTCTACGAGCACGGCTTCTGGGAGCTCTACGATCTCGAAGCCGACCCCGAGGAGATGGTGAATCTGGCCGGGGATCCCACGTACGCCGAGGTCGAAGCCGGGCTGCGGCGACGTCTGCGGGAGCTGCAGGAGCAGTTCGAGGACCACACCGCGCCCGCCTTCTGACCCGCACCGGTGCCTCGGCCGGGCCCGCCTGCCCTGCCCGCGGCAATCTCCAGCCCTGAATTCCGAATAAGCGCCGTCATGACACCTCTCGCCAGGATTCTGCCCCTCTCCCTCACCACCCTCGTCCTGGCCCTGCCCGCGCCCGCCCAGCAGGACCAGGCCGCCGTCCACATGCCGGGCGACGTCTTCGCCTACCTCGAGGTGGACGCCGGCGCGCTCGACCGGGGCCTTCACCAGCTCGACCTGGTCCAGCTGCTCGAAGACCCCGAGTTCTACGACTTCTTCCTGCCGCTGTTCGAGACCCTCGGCGCCGACCCCGACCGCCCGGTCGACTCCCTGCTGGCCCACGCGCCGGTGGAGCAGTTCCTGGCCGGCGAGGCGGCGATCGGCGTGCGCGGCTTCCGCCTGTGGGTCGAGCAGCCGGACGGCACCGAGACGCGGGTGGAATTCGCCCCCGACTCGCCGATCGACGCCCGCGCCCTGCTGGACGTCGCCGGCCTGCTGGCGTCGATGGGCATGGACACCGAGATGATGGGCACGCAGGAGTGGAGCGGCGCCTGGAGCCCGGACCAGCTCGAATTCGAGTGCGGCCTGGACGCGGTCATGGTCATCGAGCCCGGCCCCGCGCTACGCCAGCAGGTCCACGAGCTGCTGGCCGCCCCCGCCGGCGCCCTGCCGCCGCTGGAGGACGTCCACGTCGACGAGGTCGCCGGGCGGTCGGTCACCCACCTTTCCTTCGACGTCGACTACACCCACGGCATCGTCACCGACGTCTACGCTGACCTCGGCGGCGAGCGCTGGGTCCTCGCCACCAGCCTGGAGAGCTTCGAGGCCGCCGTCACCGGCGCGCCGGCTGACTCGCTGGCCGGGAACCCGGACTTCCTCAAGGTCCGCGACCGCATGACCGCCAGCGACCCGGTGCTGTTCTTCTACGGCAACTCCGGTGACGAGATGGCGATCCTGGAGAACTTCGTGCCGCCGATCCTGAGCGAGGCCGGCGAGCTGCTCGGCCTCGACTCCTACGTCGGCTCGGGCTTCGCCCTGTCGATGACCGAAGGCGGCGTGCGCGAGAGCTTCGGCCTGGTGCTCGACGGCGAGCCGGGCGGGGTCTTCCGCCTGATGGACGCCATGCCCGGCGGCATCGACATGGCCCAGGCCGCGCCGGCCAACGCCGCCGCCCTGGTCAGCCTGAAGTTCGACCCGGACACCTTCCACACCCGCTTCCTCGAGCTGATGGAGGAGCTGCTTCCGGGCACCGGCAAGCGCCTGGGCCGCATGCTGGCGCTGCAGACCGCCGCCGCCGGCTTCGACCTCAAGGGCGAGTTCCTGGACGTGTTCGGCGACGAGATCAGCTTCGTGCAGTTCGCGCCCAACGGCCCGGTGATCCCGGATTGGGTGCTCTCGGTCGAGGTCAAGGACGAGCCCGCCGCGCACGCGCTGCTGGGCAAGCTGCAGCAGATCATGGCCGCCGAAGGCGCGCCGGTGGCCTTCAAGGAAGCCGAGCTCGACGGCGGCATCGCGGCCCAGAAGGTCGTCATCGACCAGGCGCCGATCCTGCCGCCGACCATGGCCGTGACCCACGGCAAGCTGCTGATCGCCTCGAAGGCCCAGCTGCTGGTCGACGCGGCCACCCACTGGGGCAGCGTGCCCGGTGAGACCATGGCGGCCGGCGAGGTCTACGAGCGCACCATGCGCGGCCTGACCGGCGGCGACGCCTCCAACGCGGCGCTGCTGGCCTACGCCGACCTGCGCCAGATCGCCCCGCCGGTGTTGATGATGACCCTCGGCATGATCCCGCCGGAATTCGCCGACGTCGGCTCCGCGCCCGAGATCGAGGCCTTCGCCAACCACCTCGGCGGCGTCGCGATCGCGCTGCGCAACGACGGCGACGGCATCACCCTCGACACCTTCAGCCCGGTCGGCGTGCTGATCCCGGCGATCGCCGCCGGCGCCGCCTCGGGCGGCGGGGTCGTGCACGGCCAGACCGCCTACGCGATCACGACCAACGACGGCGCCGAGTTCCGCGCCGGGAGCGTGAACGAGATCAACACCCAGGCCTGGTACCTGGTGCGCTTCGCCGGCCAGGAGGCCGACGGCTACGCCCAAGGGCTCGAGCTGGCCCGGGTCGCGACCAGCATGGAGCCCGAGAACCACTGGTACCTGAACACGCTCGGCGTGGCGCTCTACCGCAACGCCCAGTACGAAGAGGCGCTGAAGACCTTCCACCGCTGCGAGGAGATGAACCTCAGCAGCGACAACCAGTACGACGCCGCCAGCGACACCCTGTTCCTGGCCATGTGCCTGCAACAGCTCGGCAGGACCGAGGACGCCAAGGCCCTGCTCGAGAAGGCCAGCGGCATGGTCGGCCCCGGCAGCGACGACGAGATCAACGCCTTCTACCAGGAGGCGCGCGACCTGATCGGCGGCTGACCGCGCCGCCCTGGCCGCGAAGACCAGGATCCCTCGAGAGCCCGCCCCGCACCGGGGCGGGCTCTCTCCTTTTGCGCTAAGCTTGGGCATTCCGATGGTCGGCAATCCCGCAGGCGTCGGAGGACCGCCACCCCCCTCGCCCATGCGCTCCTCCTCGACCCTTTCGCTGGCCTTCCTCGTCCTCTCAGCCGTCATCGCCGCCCCTCCGCTCCCCGCCCAGGAGGTGGTCCACCAGGTGATCTACACCGACCTGCCGGGCTGGCCGCAGAACGACGTCCCCGGCATGCCCGGCGTGCACTTCTACCGCAGCTCCAGCTACCGCTGGGAGGGCAACGCCATCGCCGTGAGCCCCGAGGGTCATCACGCCCTGATCGCCGCCACCGACGACTTCCTCGGCGCCCGCCTGGTCCTGATGGTCGACGGCCAGACCCTGCTGTTCGAGGGCGGCCCGGCGCCGTGGGCTCCCGGCGAGCTGATCGACGGCCTCGGCAACGGCTCGGTCGACATCAACCGCTCCGGCCTGCTCGGCCTGCTCGGCTTCACCGACGGCCCCTCTGCCACCTCCGACTACATCCTGAGCTACGACGGCGGCTGGCAGATCGTGGCCCAGGCCGGCGGCCCGGTGACGGCGGTCCCTGGCGCGACCTACAACGGCTTCTCCGGCCAATCCGCCCTGGCCATCGACGACCACGGCGCGCTCGCCTACGAGGCCTCCATCTCCGGCGGCAGCTTCGGCATCGGCCTGTTCCACGGCGGCATCGTCCTGGCGCGAGGCGGCGTCGACGCCCCGACCGGCCAGCTCACCGGCAACAGCGACGCCTACACGGCCTTCCGCAACGGCCACGAGGTCCGGCTGTCCCCCGACGGCAGCCGCTGGGCCACCGTCGCCTACCTCACCTATCCGATGGTGCTGGCAGTGGACAACGCCGTGGTCGTCCAGGAGAACTACGCCATCCCGGGATCGGGTTCGTCCACGCTCGCCTGGGACCAGTTCGCGGTCAGCTTCGACACCGCCAACCGCTGGTACGGCACCGGGCGCTTCCTGCCCACGAACAGCAACGACCGCTGGGCGGTGCGCGACGGGAGTTTCCTGGCCCGCACCGGCGACGAGACCTATCCCGGATCGGGTTACGACTGGGGCGACGACATCGAGTTCGTCACGGGCGACGGCTACGGCGACTCCTACGTCGGCGGCGACTACCACATCCCGCCGTACAGCGTCGGCCGGGTGATCGTGAAGAACGGCACCGAGCCGCTGCTCGAGAGCGGCGGCCCGATCGACATGGACGGCAACGGGCTGTTCGACGACAACGTCTTCCTGCAGTCGGTGAGCAGCTTCGGGCGGGCGACCGATGACGGCTCCTTGTACACCGTGGTGCTGGCGCACGACGCCAGCAGCAACCAGTACGGCAACGTCTTCCTGCGCCTGGCGCCGCCGCCGCCCGAGCTGGAGCTGCTCAACCTGGTGGCAGGGCAGACCGCCGAGCTGAAGCTGAGCCTGGCCAACCCCGGCGACCCGGTCTACTTCGGCTACTCGCTGCACGGCGGCGGGCCGACGGTGGTGAACACGCCGTGGGGTGCGCTGTCCGTGGCGCTGAGCCCGCCCTTCGTCCAGCTGCCGCCGATGGCGGCCGACCCGAACGGCGAGGCGGTCTACCCGGCGCTGGTCCCGGCCGGCGCCGCCGGCCGTTCGGTGTGGGCGCACGCGGCGGTGATCGCACGCGGGCGCGCCAAGCTCAGCAACCCGGTGGCCGCCGTGATCCAGTAGCCCGGCTCAGCGGGCCCCATCCTCGCCCCGCCTCGCCTCGGCGTGCTCACGCGCCGGGTAGTAGCGGCTCGGTGTGTGCTCCTGGTCGAGGATCCTCGCCAGGCGAGCGGCGACTTCGGGTTCGGCCGCAGCCAGGTCCCGCTCCTCGCCGGGGTCCTCGACCAGGTCGTAGAGCTGGACCGGGTCGAGGGTGCCGAAGCGGACCGCCTTCCACCGGCCGGCGCGCACCGCCTGTTGGAAGGGATGGTGGATCTCCCAGTACTGGAAGGCGCAGGGCTCCTGCTGCTCGCCGAGCAGCGTGGGGAGCACTGATTGGCCGTCGAGCGAATCGGGCGCCTCGACTCCGGCCAGCGCGCACGCCGTCGGGAACCAGTCGGTCATCGACCAAACGAAGTCGCTCTCGACACCGGCCGGGACCCGGCCGGGCCAGCGGACCGCCATCGGCGCGCGCAGGCCGCCCTCGGTCAGGAAGCGCTTGGTCCCGCGGAAGGGGCCGTTCGAGTCCAGCGTCTCGAGGAAGGCCCGGTTCGGTCCGTTGTCCGAGGTGTAGAAGACGATCGTGCGCTCGTCGAGCTCGAGCTCCTCCAACACGGCCAGGAGCCGGCCGACGGTCTGGTCGGCGCGCGTGATCATGGCGGCGTAGTTCTTCTCGCGCGGGGACCACGGCCGGTCGCCGTAGGGCGCGTCCGACGGGATCTCGTACTTGCCGTGCGGCAGCGTGTAAGGCAGGTAGAGGAAGAAGCGCTGGTCGCGGTGCTCGCGCACGAAGCGCAGCGTCTCGGCCTCGAAGAGGTCATGGACGTACACCTGCCGGCCCCCGGCACGGTTGGCCTCGATCTCCTCGCGCTCGCCGTCGCGCCACAGCCAGTCGGTGTAGTGGTCGTGGGCGTGGACCTGGTCGAGGTAGCCGTAGAAGTGGTCGAAGCCCTGCTTGTCGGGCGACCCGGTGGTCCCCGGGTTGCCGATCCCCCACTTGCCGATCCCTGCCGTCACGTAGCCTGCCTGCTGCAGGACCTCGGCCACGGTGAGGTCCTCGTCCTGGAGGAAGACCAGGGGCCGCCGGCCTTCGAAGTCCTCGAGTCCGCCGGTGGCGGTGTTGTCGCGGCGGCGGGCGTGGCCGGGGTGGAGGCCGGTCATCAGCACCGCTCGGGTCGGAGCGCAGACCGCCGAGCCGGCGTAGTGGTCGGTGAAGCGGATGCCCTCGGCGCACATGCGGTCGAAGACGGGGGTCTGGATGTGCTCGGAGCCGTTGGCGCCGTAGTCCCCCCAGCCGGCGTCGTCGACCATGACGTAGACGATGTTCGGTCGCTCGACCGTAGCCGGCTCCTGCGCAACGGCCCCGGCGACGAACGGCGCGAACAGGATGACGAACGGAACCAGGCGCATGCCTCGAAGTGTACGGGCTAGAGTGGGCCCGGCCTCCCCACCGAATCCGCATGCGCTCCGCTCCCCGCACCCTGCTCCTGGCGACGGCCGCCGCGCTCGCCGCCGCGCTGCTCGCCGCCGCGCCCTCCGAACTGGTCGCGACCGACGCCGGCGGCGCCGAAGCGCCGCCTCCGGCCAGGAAGCCGAACCTGCTCATCATCCAGACCGACGAGCACAACTTCCGCACCCTGGGTTGCTACCGCGACACTCGCTACCTGTTCAATCGCGGCCATTGGAAGCAATTCGAGCTCGGCGAAGACGGTCCGCAGGTCAAGGCCCGCAACGCCAAGGGCAAGCCGAGCTACGACGTGGCCGGCGCCGACGAGCAGAGCTTCGCCACCGACTGGCTGGCCGACCGCGCGATCGATTTCATCGCCGAGCACGCCGGGCAGCCGTTCTGCTTCATGCTCAGCCTGCCCGATCCGCACGGGCCGGACACGGTGCGGCCGCCCTACGACACCATGTACGCCGGCCTGGAGGACGCGCCGCCGCCGAGCTTCGCGATCACCCCCGAGCAGGCGCCGGCCTGGGCCCAGCCGCAGGGCCGCTTCCAACCGATGAGCCGCTACTTCGGCATGGTGAAGTGCATCGACGACAACGTCGGCCGCATCCTGGCGGCGCTGGAGGAGCGCGGCTTGCGCGAGGACACGGTCGTCGTCTTCACCTCGGACCACGGCGACCTGCGCGGCGAGCACCACCGCCAGAACAAGGGCGTGCCCTTCGAGGCCAGCGCCAAGATCCCCTTCGTGGTGCGCGCGCCCGGCCTGCTGCCGGCCGGCGGGCGGGTGGACGCCGCGCTCGGCACGGTCGACTTCCTGCCGACGATGATGGCCTTGATGGAGGTGCCCACCGCCGGACTCGAGCAGGGCCGCGACGCCTCCGCCCTGCTCCGCGGCGAGACGAAGGATGACTGGCAGGACGTCACCTTCCTCCGCCAGGCCGGCCGCAAGGGGGAAGGCTGGCTGGCCGCGGTCAGCGATGGCCACAAGCTGGTGGTGGCGCCGGACGAGCGGCCGTGGCTGATCGACCTGGACCAGGATCCGCACGAGCTCGTCAACGCGCTCGATGGCTTGCCGGAGGGAGCCGCTCCGCCGGCGGCCGCCGGCGGGTTGGCCCGCGCCCTGCTGCGCTACGCCGAAGAGATCGGCGACCCCTACGCCGAGCACCCGAAGGTGCGGGCGGAGTTGGAGGCGCTGGCAGCGGAGTAGGGGCCAGACCGCTCAACCGCCGGCGCCCGCCGCCGACTCGGCCGCGGGACCAGCGGGCCACCCCGCCGCCGACTCGATCGCTGCCACCACCTGCGCGGCCAGCGCCGCCGACCCCTCCTTCGTGAAGTGGACGTTGGCAGGCTGCTGGATCTCGGCGAGCCGCGGCAGGGCGAAGGCGTGGAGGTCATTCACGGCGATGCCGTGCTCCTCCATGACCCGCCGGGCGATCGCGTTGTAGCGCGGTGCGTCCTCCATCCCGCGGTAAGGCCGCATCTCCCCCTCCGGCACCGGTGTGGTCGTGGCGAAGACCAGCCGCGCGCCGCTGGCCCGCAGCTTGGCGACGATCGAACGCAGCTGGCGCTCGTAGCGCTCCGGTCCGGCCTGGTGCGGATCGGTCGGGTCGTTCGAGTTCTTGCCGGTCGCCGGGTCGACCCGCTTCAGGTCGTGCAGACCGAAGTTGAAGTGGATCACGTCCCAGCCACCGCCCTCGAGCTTCAGCCAGGCGTCGATCCGCTGCACGCCGTGGTTGGTGCCCTGGCAGTTCTCCGGCCGCTTCCCGCTGGCCGCCATCGGCCGCACCACCGATGCGCGCTCGCCGAGCCCTTCCCGCACCATCCCGGTGTAGCCGATCGAGATCGAGTCTCCGAGGATCAGGACACGGATCGGAGGCTCCAGCTCCGGCGCGAGGGGCGCGGCGCCAGCCCAAGCGGCGAGGGCCAGGAGCGCGCTGGCTCCCAGCCCACTCGTCCACCGGGGCTTCGTCACCCTTAGCCCACCACCTCCGCCACACCGTTGGTGAAGGTCTGGCTCAGGAGGTCCATGGCGTGGAACCACACCGGCACGCCGGTCGCGCCCACCGGCACCGGCACGCTCAGGGCGGCGTGGCCGGCGGCGTCGGCGGTCAGCGTCGGCAGCTCGGTGTAGGGCGGGCTCAGCAAGAGATCGCCGTAGGCGGTCGAGACCGGGCCGCCGCCGTTCAGGGAGTAGCCGTGACGCACCGGTCCGTTGGGCGTGGCGTTGTCCACGCTCAACAGCGCCACGCCGCCAGCCACCAGGTTGCTCACGCTGAGCAGCGGGCCGGGCGCGCTGCCCTCTTCCAGCTTCAGGGCCAGGTCGGTCTCGAGCAGCGGGGTGCAGACCCACCAGGTCACGCCGGGGGTGTCGAGCGACCAGGCCATGCAGGCGTCGCCGTTGACCAAGTCCTCCGGCGCCATCTCCCAATTGAAGTTGGAGCCCGAACCCGAGGAGCCAGTGCAGTAGATCTCGATCCAGTAGGTGCCGGCGGCCAGGCTCAGCGGCCCGGGCAGGCTGTACTCGAACATCAGCTCGTCGATCCAGCCCACCCCGGTCGGGAAGGTCATGCCGGTGGACGAGATCGTCGGCGACACGCCGAGGTAGCTGGCGACCACCGCGCCGGGTTCGGTGCCGAAGAGGCCGCCCGGATTGTCGAGGTGCACGTAGATGTCGAAGGTGTCGGTGCCGACCAGGTCGTTGTCCCAGCCGCCCCACCAGGTGATCTTGCCGAGGCTGGCGCCGGCGCTGCCGATCACCACCTGATCGGCGAGGGCCTCGGTGCCGGCTTGGCCCCACAGGCTGAAGAGCTGGCTCGGCTGTTGATCGAGCAGGACCGTCTGGGCGCTGGCGAGACCGGGGAGGAGGAGGGCGGCGGCGGCGAGGCCGAGCAGGGGGCGAGGTCGCGAGGTACGCATGTCGGGGGCTCCGAGGAGTCGGGGAGGAGGAAGGGGGCGCCCGGCGGAGGGACCGGCACCACCCCATCATTCCAGATCACGGTCCGGCCGATGGCCTTTCTCGCGCCGGAGTCGGCTTCGCCGCGCGGCTAAGTTGAGGCCCCTCGATGAGCCTCGGCCCCCTCCGCTCCGCCCTCCGCTGGACCCTCGGCGCGCTCGCCGTGGTGTTGGTCGTGTGGAGCTTCGCGCGCGTCATCGGGCGCGAGTTCGGCGCCGAGACGGACGCCGCCGCGGTCGAGCTGACCGTCATGCACTGGTCGGGCGAGGGCGGGCAGGAGGAGGACCGCATCGTGCTCGACCTGCTGGCCGGCTTCGAGGCGGCCAACCCGGGCGTGAAGGTGCGGCGCATCAACCCCGGCGACTCGGGCAGCTACTACACCAAGCTGCAGACCATGATGGCGGCCGGCGAGCCGCCCGACGTGTTCTACGTCGGCACCGAGCGGCTGGCGTCGTTCGCCTCGATGGGGCTGCTGGCGCCGGTCGAGCCCTTCCTGCAGGCGGACGCGGCCGCCGGCGACCCCGCCGCGCTCCGGCTCGACGACTTCTACCGCTCCTCCGTCGACGCCTTCCGCTTCGACGGCCTCGCCACCGGCCGCGGCGCGCTCTACGGCATCCCGAAGGACTTCACCACGGTCGGCTTCTACTACAACGAGGCGCTCTTCGCCCGCGCCGGGGTGCCGGCGCCGGCGGCGGACTGGACCTGGGACGACTTCCTGGCCGCCGCGCGCGCGGTGGGCGAGATCACCGAGGCCGACGGCAGCCAGCCCTACACCGGCGCCGAGTTCGTGACCTGGCCGACGATGGTGCGGGTGTTCCTGCGCACCTGGGGCGTCGACCTGGTCACGCCCGACTTCGCCACCCTGCGGCTCGACGACCCCGAGGTCTACGCCGCCCTCGACCGCCTGCGCGCCTGGCGCCACGACGAGCCGCGCACGCTGACCAGCGGTAAGTCGAAGGTCGCGACCGGCGCCAGCGTCTTCCGCACCGGCCGCGTCGGCATGGCCGGCCCCTTCGGCCGCTGGGTGGTGCCGAGCTACCGCCAGATCGAGGACTTCGGCTGGGACTTCGCGCCGCTGCCGCGCGCGCCCGGGCGCGATCCCGAGAACGTGGTGCTGACCGTCGCCTGGTCGGTGTCGCAGCGCACCGCGCACCCGGATGAGGCCTGGAAGCTGGTGCGCCACCTCTGCAGCCCCGAAGCGCAAGCCGCCGCCGCGCCGCTCGGCCTGGCGGTGCCGACCTTGCGCGCGGTGGCCGAGAGCCCGGCCTTCCTCGACCCGGCGCTCGAGCCGCAGAACGACCGGGTCTACCTCGACCAGGCCGAGTACGCGCGCGGGGTCGACTGGCCGGCCACCGCCAAGTTCGAGTCCCTGCTCGGCTCGCGGTTGGACCAGGGCATCAAGACCGGCGACCTCAGCCTGCCCGATGCGATCGCCAGCTTCGAGAACGCCTGGGCGCTGGAGAATTCCTCGCCGCTGGCGCGCGGCGACTTCGACGCCGTGCCGTGGACCCGCCTGCTCGGCTGGGCGGCGGCGCTCGGCGGCGCGGCGCTGCTCTTGGCGCTGGCCTGGTGGTGGCGCACCCGCCCCGGCCGGTTGGCGGTGCGCGAGGAGCTGGCCGGCTGGCTGGTGATCTCGCCCTGGCTGCTCGGCTTCCTGGTCTTCCTCGCCTTCCCGATCGGCCTGTCGCTGATCCTCAGCTTCGCCAAGTGGAACGGCGTCGCCACCCTCGAACAGGCCGAGTGGGTCGGCCTCGGCAACTACGCCCAGCTGCTCGGCCACGACGACCGCTTCCGCGTCTGCCTGCGCGTGACCGCCTACTACGCGCTGCTGGCGGTGCCGCTGGGCCAGGCCTTCGCGCTGGGCGCGGCGCTGTTGATGAACTTCAAGGTGCGCGGCATCGGCTTCTTCCGCGGCGCCTGGTACCTGCCGAGCGTGCTCGCCGGCGTCGGCGTCGCAGTCTTGTGGCGCTGGGTCTTCGACGGCGACCACGGCCTGCTCAACGCCGCCCTCGAGCCGCTGCTCGCCCCGCTCGGCGCCGCGCCGCCGGAGTGGTTCGGGGCCGACGCCGCCGCCTGGGGGCCGCCGGCCTTCGCCGTCATGGGGCTGTGGGCGGTCGGCGGCTCGATGATGATCTACCTCGCCGGCCTCAAGGGCATCCCGCAGGAGCTCTACGAGGCCGCCGAGATCGACGGCGCCGGCGCCTGGCGCCGCTTCCGCTCGGTGACGCTGCCGATGCTGTCGCCGGTGATCTTCTTCAACCTGATCATGGCGGTGATCGGCAGCTTCCAGGTCTTCACCCAGGCCTTCGTCATGACCGGCGGCGAGCCCGGCGACCTGACCCGCTTCTACGTCCTCTACCTCTACAACCAGGCCTTCGAGTTCTACGAGATGGGCTACGCCTCGGCGCTGGCGTGGCTGCTGCTGCTCGTCACCCTGCTCTTGACGCTGGTCGTCATGCGCGGCTCGAAGCGCTTCGTCCACTACGAGGCGCTGCAGTCATGAGCGCCGTCCCCCACCGCCGCCCCGGCGTGGCCGCCCGCCTCGCGCGCCGCCTGCTGCCCTACCTGCCGCTGGCCTTCGGCGCCTTCGTCATGCTCTTCCCGCTGTGGTGGATGCTGGCGATCAGCCTCGAGACCCCGGGGCGCGCCGGCGCCGCGGTCGCCGGCGGCGGCGACTTCTCGTGGTTCCCCGACGACCCGCAGTGGCGCAACTACCCCGACGCGCTGGCGCAGCTCGGCACCCGCCGCTGGGACGGCTTCCTCGACGCGCTCGCCAACTCGGTCGTCGTCACCGTGCTCACGGTCGTCGGCCAGGTGCTCTCCTGCAGCCTGGTCGGCTACGGCTTCGCCCGCATCCGCTTCCGCGGCAGCCGCACCCTGTTCGTGATCATGCTGGCGACGATGATGCTGCCGCCGCAGGTGACGATGATCCCGCTGTTCCTGCTGTTCCGCAGCCTCGGCTGGGTGGACAGCATCCTGCCGCTGGTGGTGCCGGCCTTCTTCGGCAACGCCTTCTTCATCTTCCTGTTCCGCCAGTTCTTCGCCCAGGTGCCCGAGGCCCTGGTCGAGGCCGCGCGCATCGACGGCTACGGCCACTTCGGCATCTGGCGCAAGGTGATGCTGCCGCTGTGCAAGCCGGTGATCGCGATCTGCGCCGTCTTCACCTTCATCTTCGCCTGGAACGACTTCCTCGGCCCGCTGATCTACCTCCACGGCGAGGAGCAGGCCACGCTCGCGGTGGCCCTCAACTCCTTCCGCAACCAGTACGGCGGGCTGGAAGACGTGCAGTACCTGATGGCGGTCTCGATCGTCACCATGGTGCCCTGCATCGCGCTCTTCTTCGTGGCTCAGAAGCAGTTCGTCGAGGGGCTGGGCAAGGGCGCGGTGAAGGGCTGAGGCTGCTCCCCCAATTCCGCTCGGAATGGGGGAGAATTCCACAATTCCAAGCCCTCAGGGTTGTCTCCGGGCGGCCGATACGGAGTTGTGACCTCCTCCGCAGGCTCCCTCCACGCGGAAGACCCGGCCCCTGAATCCCCGGACGCCTCCCCGACGGGTGATTTCGCCGCCCTCATCCGCGAGCGCTGGCGCCAGAACTTCCTCCGCGGGTACCTCGCGGACACCGCCGGCTTCGCGGCCCTGCTCGCCACCGCCGCCCTGCTCCACGGGCTGGTCATGCCGCTCCCCCTCGGCGCCCTCGCCGCGATCGCCGGCATCACCCTGGCCCTGGACGCCCTGCCGCGGCTCTACAGCCTGCGCTGGCCCCGGGCGGCGCCGGGGCCGCCCCTGTTCGTCACCTTCCAGATCCTGGCGGTGGGATTCGGCGCCTCCACCGCCCTGCTCGACGCCGCGGTCGGCGCCCCGGCGGCGGTCTTCGCGGGGCTGATCCTGGCGGCCTTCTGGGCTCCCTTCCCCGACCTCGGGCTGCCGGCCGTGCTCCGGCCGCTGCTCACAGCGGTCAGCTTCGCCGCCAGCTATGGCGCCGCCCTCCACTGGGACTTCCCGGCCACCAGCTTCGCCGTCGCCCTCGCCACGGCCGGCGCCGGCGGCACCCTGCTCGGCTGGTACGCCGCCACCACGCACCACCGCAGCCTGCAGTCCAGCTACGAGCTCAATCAAGCGCTCGAGCAGGCCTTGAAGCAGGCGCGGTCGGCCGTGCGTGCCAAGGCGGACTTCCTGGCCAACATGAGCCACGAGATCCGCACGCCGCTGAACGGGGTCCTGGGCTCCTTGAGTCTCCTGGAGCACGGCGAGCTCGTTCCGGAGCAACGAGAGCACCTCGGCATCTCCATGGCCAGCAGCAGGGCCGCGCTGGCCATCATCAACGACATCCTCGACTTCTCGAAGATCGAAGCCGGCAAGCTCGAGCTGGAAGACCGCGACTTCGAGCCAGCCGCCCTGGTGAAGGAGGCCGTGGACATCGCCCGCGCTGGCGGCAACCTCGAGCGGGTCGGTCTCCGGACCGAACTCGACCCGGAGCTCCCGCCCCAAGCGCGCGGCGACGCCAACCGCCTGCGCCAGGTGCTGCTCAACCTGCTCAGCAACGCCCTGAAGTTCACCGAGCGCGGGGAGGTCACGCTGCGGGCGCGGGTCCAGCACCACGAGGAGGCCGGCTACCTGCTGGGCTTCGAGGTGCAGGACACCGGGATCGGGATGACCCCGGAGCAGCTCGACCGCTTGTTCCGCCCCTTCGTGCAGGCGGACAGCTCGACCACCCGCCGCTTCGGCGGCACCGGGCTCGGCCTGACCATCTGCAAGCAGGTGATCCAGAGCATGGGGGGGAACATCGAGGTCGAGAGCCGGCCGGGGCAGGGCAGCACCTTCCGCTTCACGCTGCGCTTGGCTCCTCCCAGCGGGGAGCCGCGCGACGCCGAGCGCGGCGCCGCGGTCGAGCGCCGGCGGCCGGCGCAGCTGCGGGGCAAGCGCGTGCTCGTGGCCGAGGACAACCGCGTCAATCAGATGCTGATCCTGAAGATGCTGCAGGTCCTCGGCGTGAGGCCGGTCCTGGTCGGCGACGGCGAGGAGGCCGTGGACCGCTTCCCGCAGGAACGCTGGGACCTGGTGTTGATGGACTGCCAGATGCCCCGCCTCGATGGCTACCAGGCGACGCGGCGGATCCGCTGCCGGGAGCAGGACTCCCCCCGCATCCCGGTGATCGCGATGACCGCCAACACCTTCGCTCATGACCGCGCGCTGGCGCTCGAAGCGGGTATGGACCACCACCTGGCCAAGCCCTTCGACATCGAGGACCTCACCGAGATCCTGTATCGATGGCTGCCGATGGAGCAGGCGCCGGTGAACGGACGGTGAGTCCAGGGGTCTGCCCCATGTCGGCGGGCTGAAGGGCCCACCGGGTCGACTCGGCGCCGGATTCGCTCCAGTCACGGCGGCGGGCTGGCCGATGGAACCACGCCGGTATCGTTATGGCCCGAGCCCTCCTCCGTCTGTTCGGTCATTACGCGCCCGCCGAAGCGGAGCCCTCCAGATATGAGGCCTTCCTCCGGGAGCGCTGGAGGAGGACCTTCGTCCTGAGCTTCCTGGCCGACGTCGGCGCCGCGGTGGCCTTGTTCCTCTGCGCGTTCTTCCTTCACCAAATTGGCTTCGCGATTGGCCTCGGGAAGATCGCCCTGATCCTGGCCGCTGCCTTGGCTCTGATCGCAGCTCCGACGGCGCTCACCACGTGGAAGGCCAACCGGCGCCCTGACCTTTCGATCATGGGAGCATTCGCCATCATGGCGGTCGCCGGTGGCCACATCACCGGGGTGCTGGACCAGGCCACCGGCACCCCGGCGATGGTCTTCGGCGGCTTCATCGCGTCCACCTTCTGGGTGGCCTATCCGGGGACTGGCCTCGGCGCCCTGCTGCGACCGTTGCTGACCGCGGGGATCTTCGCCATCTCCTATTCCCTCTCCTTCGGTGGAGCCTTCCCCGGGCCGGCCTTCGCCCTCGCCCTCACGGCGTCGTGCGTCGGTGGCACGCTGCTCGGCTGGTTCTCCGCAACGGCCTACCACCGCTCCCTCGAGGCCTCCTTCCGGCTCAGCATCTCCCTTGAATTGGCCCTCGCCCAGGCGAGCCAAGCGGCGAAGTCCAAGGCCGACTTCCTCGCCAACATGAGCCATGAAATCCGCACGCCGATGAATGGCGTGATCGGCTCCTTGAGCCTGCTCGCCCGCACCGATCTGGACCCGGAACAGCGCAGCCACCTCGACACCTCGCTCGCCAGCGGCGAGGCCACGCTGGCCATCATCAATGACATCCTCGACTACTCCAAGATCGAGGCCGGCAAGCTCGAACTGGAACACCGCCCCTTCTGCCCCGCGGAGCTGTTCCGGGACGCCTCCTCCATCGCCGGCGCCACCCTCTCCGGCCATGAAGTCGAGCTGAGCTTGGAGCTCGATCCGGACCTGCCGCCCTGCGTCCACGGCGACGACAACCGACTGCGCCAGGTCCTGCTCAACCTGCTGAGCAACGCGCTCAAGTTCACCTCGCGCGGCAGGGTCTGCCTGCGGGCGAGGTCCGAGAGCCTGGGCGCCGATCGAGTCCTCCTCCGAGTTGAGGTCGAGGACTCCGGCATCGGCATGACGCCGGATCAGCTGGACCGCCTGTTCCGACCCTTCACCCAGGCGGACACCTCGACCACCCGCCGCTTCGGTGGAACTGGCCTGGGCCTGACCATCTCCAGGCAGGTCATCGAGGCGATGGACGGCCAGATCGCGGTCGAGAGCGAGCCCGGGATAGGCAGCACCTTCCGCCTCAGCTTGGCTCTCAGCCTCGGCGAGGAGCAGAGCCGACCCAAGGGCGAGCCTCGGCCCGATCGGGAGGCTGCGCTCCAGGCCCAGCGGCTCGTGCTCGTGGCCGACGACAACCGGGTCAACCAGACCCTGGCGAAGCGGATGCTCCAGGTCCTCGGCCAGCGCTGCACCATCGCCTCGGACGGTCACGAGGCCTTGGAGATGTTCTCTCAGCGCTCCTGGGACCTGGTGCTGATGGACTGCCAGATGCCGAGGCTGGACGGCTACCAGGCGACGCGGCGCATCCGGGCCCTGGAGGAGAACGGCCCGCGCACGCCGATCATCGCCGTCACCGCGAACGTGCTGGCGGAGGACCGCCGCCGCGCGCGCGAGGCGGGCATGGACGACCACCTGGCCAAGCCCTTCGACCTCGAGGACCTCAGCGAGCTGCTGCACCGCTGGCTGCCGATGGAGCAGGCTGCGCCGGAGCAGCGGGACCGGCAACGGCGCGCCTAGAATGGGCCCTCGATGGCCCGCATCCAGCTCGACGGTGTCGCCAAGGTCTACCCCGGCAAGGTGCGGGCGGTGGACGGCGTCGACCTGGTGGTGGCGGACGGCGAGTTCGTGGTGCTGGTCGGGCCCTCGGGCTGCGGCAAGTCGACCACCCTGCGCATGGTCGCCGGCCTGGAGGAGATCTCCGAGGGCACGATCACGATCGGCGAGCGGGTCGTGAACGAGGTGCCGCCGAAGGACCGCGACATCGCGATGGTGTTCCAGAGCTACGCGCTCTACCCCCACCTCAGCGTGCGCCGCAACCTCGCCTTCGGGCTCGAGCGGCGGCGCGAGCACCGCGGCGTGCTGGCCGGCTTCTCGGCCGCCGGCCGCGAGGAGCGGGCCGGCATCGAGCGGCGGGTCGAGGAGGCGGCCGAGCTGCTCGGCATCACCGAGCTGCTCGAGCGCAAGCCGGGCCAGCTGTCCGGCGGCCAGCGCCAGCGAGTGGCAGTCGGCCGCGCGATCGTGCGCGACCCGGCCGCCTTCCTGTTCGACGAGCCGCTGTCGAACCTCGACGCCAAGCTGCGGGTCGAGATGCGGGCCGAGATCAAGGCGCTGCACCGGCGGCTCGGCGCGACCACCCTCTACGTCACCCACGACCAGGAGGAGGCCATGACCCTCGGCGACCGCCTGGTGGTCATGAAGGACGGCTTCGTGCAGCAGGTGGCGCCGCCGGCCGAGGTCTACGACCGCCCCGCCAACCGCTTCGTCGCCAGCTTCGTCGGCACGCCGCCGATGAACTTCCTCGACGGCCGGCTCGAAGGCGCGGACGGTTCCCTCGCCTTCCGCTGCGGCGAACAGCTGCTGCCGCTCCCGCCGGGGCCGGCCGCCGCGCTCGCCGAACAGGAGGGCGCCGCGGTGGTGCTCGGCCTGCGGCCCGACGCCCTCCATCCTGCCGCCGGCGGGGCCTCATCCCTGGGTATCGCCGAGGATTCGCCCGCCGCGCCGAGAGCGAAGGGCGCCACCCTGCGCGGCGAGGTCGCGGTCATCGACCACCTCGGCGACCGAGGCGACGTCTTCTTCCGCGTCGACGGCCATGACGGCCACCGCATCTGCCGCACCGCGGCGCGGCCGCCGCTCGCCGAGGGCGAGCGCGCCGACTTCGTCGCGGACCTCGGCCAGGCCCACTGGTTCGCCGCCGACGAAGGCGGCGACCGCCTGGACTGAGCCCCAGGAGCGGGGGCGACCGGGGCTCGGGGCTGCGCCACCTCGACGCGGTACGCGCCAGCCGAGAGGCCGAGGTCGTGCGGGTGCGGCAAGGAGCGTGGG
>CAZXTO010000013.1:20070-21709 GCA_964643675.1 uncultured Planctomycetales bacterium | reverse complement strand
GCTCGGCGCCCGCGCCGAGGCCACCGCCGAGGGCATCCGGATGGTCGCCGCCCTCGGTCCGACCCCCGACCGTCCGCAGGCGCCGCTGCTGGCGCGCGCCGAAGTCGTGGGCTCCGACCCCGCTGCGGTCGCCGAAGCCGCCCGGGAGGCGTTGCTGGCTCCGGCCCTGCGCTCGTGAGCCCGCGCGCTTGGATCGGCCGCTCCGCGGAGGCCGCCGCCTCCTGGAGCGAGGCCTTGGTCCAGGCGGGCTGGGAGGCGCGCGCGCTGCCGCTGATCCGGATCCAGGAGCTCGAGCTCGACGCCGACGGCAAGGAGCTGCTGCGTGGCGCCGCCCGCTTCTCGTGGGCCTTCTTCGCCAGCGCCCGGGGGGTGGAGCTGTTCCATCGCCGGCTGGCCGAGCTGCGCGGCGGCTCTAGCCTGAGCTGGCCGCCCGGGCTCCACACCGCCGCGGTCGGTCCCGCCACCTGCCAGGCGCTGCGGACCCTGGGCGCCGAGCCCGACCTGGTCGGGGAGGAAGGCGGGGCCGAGCTGGCCCAGGCCTTCCTGGACCGCGGCGAGCCGCGCAGCGCCCGGCTGCTGGTGGTCGCGGCCCGCCACGGCCGCGCCGAACTGCGCGAGGCCCTGGCCGCCGCCGGTCACGAGCTGGCGGTGCTCGAACTCTACGAGTCGCTGGCTTGCGACGGCCCGCCCCCGGCCGCCGGGGAGCCGGTGCTGCTGTTCTCGCCCTCCGGAGCGCGTTCGCTGGCGCTCCGCGTCGACGACCCCGCCGCCCACCCGGTGTGGGCGGTCGGCCCGACCACCGCTGCCGCCGCGCGTCAGCTCGGCTTCGCGGTCACCGGCGCCTTGTCGCGCCCCGTCCCCGCCGCCCTCCACGAAGTGTTGCCCTCATGACCACGGCCACCCGCTACACCCTTCCGCAACGCCCGCGCCGCCTGCGCCGCAACCCGGCGCTGCGCGAGATCGTCGCCGAGAACGAGCTGCGCCTGCGCCACCTGGTGCAGGGCCACTTCGTGTTGCCTGGCGCCGGCAAGGAGGAGGCCATCGCCACCATGCCCGGCATCAGCCGCTACTCCGCCGACCTGCTGGTGCGCAAGGTGGGGGAGGACCTGAAGAACGGGGTCAAGGCGGTGATGCTCTTCGGCGTGCCGGACGAGAAGAACCCCGAGGCGACCGGCGCCGTCGACCCGCACGGCGAGGTGCCGCTGGCGGTGCAGGCACTGAAGAAGGAGTTCGGCGACGAGCTGATCGTGATGGTCGACGTCTGCCTGTGCCCCTACACCGACCACGGCCACTGCGGCTTCGTCGAGGGCGAGACGGTGATCAACGACGAGTCGGTGGCGCACCTGGCCGAGATGGCCAAGGTGCTGGCCGCCGCCGGCGCCGACTTCGTCTGCCCCTCGGACATGATGGACGGCCGCATCGGCGTGATCCGGCGCGAGCTGGACGAGGCCGGCTTCCCGGACACCGCGATCCTGGCCTACAGCGCCAAGTACGCCTCGGCCTTCTACGGGCCCTTCCGCGACGCCGCCGGCTCGGCGCCGGGCTTCGGCGACCGCAAGAGCTACCAGATGGACCCGCGCAACCGCCGCGAGGCGCTGCGCGAGCTGCGCCTGGACCTGGACGCGGGCGCCGACCTGGT
>CAZXTO010000013.1:789-20060 GCA_964643675.1 uncultured Planctomycetales bacterium | reverse complement strand
CCTGGTCATGGTCAAGCCGGCGCTGGCCTACCTGGACATCATCGCCGACGTCGCCGCCGAGAGCGACGTGCCGGTGGTGGCCTACAACGTCTCGGGCGAGTTCAGCATGGTCAAGGTGGCCGCGCGCGAGGGCCTCGCCGACGAGCAGAAGATGACGCTGGAGGTGCTGGGCGCGATGCGCCGCGCCGGCGCCGACCTGATCATCACCTACCACGCCTCCCAAGCCGCCGCCGAAGGATGGATCGACTGATGAGCGACGCCACCACCACCACCACCCAGTCCGCCGAGCTCTACGCCCGCGCCTGCCGCGTCATGCCGGGCGGCGTCAGCTCGCCGGTGCGCGCCTACCGCTCGGTCGGCGGCGTGCCGCCCTTCCTGGCCGACGCCCAGGGTTGCCGGGTGAAGGACGAGGACGGCAACGAGTACCTCGACTTCATCAACAGCTGGGGGCCGCTGATCCTGGGCCACTCCAACCCGGCCGTGGTCGCGGCGATCCAGGAGGCCGCCGCCAAGGGCACCAGCTACGGCGCGCCCTGCCGCGCCGAGACCGAGCTGGCCGAGAAGGTCGTGGCGCTGTCCCCGGTCGCCGACCGGGTGCGCTTCGTCAACAGCGGCACCGAGGCGACGATGAGCGCGCTGCGCCTGGCCCGCGCCGCCACCGGCCGCGACGGCTTCGTCAAGTTTGACGGCTGCTACCACGGCCACGGCGACGCCTTCCTGGTCAAGGCCGGCTCCGGCCTGGCGACCTTCGGCGAGTCCTCGAGCGCCGGCGTGCCGGCCGACTGGTCGAAGTGGACCGGGGTGCTGCCGCTCGACGACGAGGCGGCCCTCGAGGCCTGGTTCGCCGAGAACGGGGCTCGGACCGCCGCGGTCTTCGTCGAGGGCATCCCGGCCAACTGCGGCTTCCTGCCGCAGCGCAAGGCCTGGATGGACAGGCTGCGCGCGATCACCCGCGAGCACGGCACCCTGCTGGTGGTCGACGAGGTGATCACCGGCTTCCGCCTCGGCCCGGGCGGCTACTGCGGCCGCGAGGGCTACGACGCCGACCTCGTCACCTACGGCAAGGTCATCGGCGGCGGCCTGCCGGTCGGCGCCTACGGCGGCAAGGCCGAGCTGATGGACCGCATCAGCCCCGAGGGCGGGGTCTACCAGGCCGGCACCCTGAGCGGCAACCCGCTGTGCATGGCCGCCGGCATCGCCGCCCTGGGCGTGCTCGAGAAGGGCGGCTGGGAGCGCCTGGCCGAGCTCGGTGAGGCCTGGGAGGCGCGCCTGCGCCCGCTGGTCGAGCGCGAGAACGCCGCCGGCGCGCCGCTGACCCTGACCCGCGAGGCCTCGATCTTCTGGCTGTGCTTCGGCGCCACCGAGGCGCCGCGCAGCTTCGGCGCCATCCCCGAGGCCGGCGCCGAGCGCTACACCCGCTTCTTCCACGCCCTGCTCGAGCGCGGCGTGATGGTCGCCCCCTCGGCCTACGAGGTCGGCTTCCTCAGCCTGGCGATGACCGAGGCCGACCTCGACTTCGCCGCCGAACGCTTCTCCGAAGCCCTGGAGCTCGCCCGATGACCGCCACCGAACCCACCAAGCCGATCCTGCGCGCCCTCAACGGACTGCCGACCGAGCGGCCGCCGATGTGGCTGATGCGCCAGGCCGGCCGCGCCCTGCCCGAGTACCGCGAGCTCAAGGCCCAGCACGGCTTCGTCAAGATGGCGAGCACGCCCGAGCTGGCGGCCGAGGTCACCCTGCAGCCGATCCGCCGCTTCGGCTTCGACGGCGCGATCCTGTTCGCCGACATCCTGACGCCGCTGATGCCGCTCGACTTCGGCATCGACTTCGCGCCCGGGCCGGTGTTCGCCAAGCCGCTGGAGGGCGCCGGCGACCTGCACCGCGTCAAGGCGCCGCCGCCGGGCTCGCTCGATCACGTCGCCGAGGCGATCAAGTTGATCAAGCCCGAGCTGCCCGCGGGCACCGCGATGCTCGGCTTCGCCGGCGCGCCCTTCACCATGGCCAGCTACCTGCTCGACGGCGGCGGCTCACGCGAGCACGACAAGCTGCGCGCGGCGGTCTACGGCGACCCGGTGTTCTTCGCCGAGCTGCTGGAGCGGCTGGCGGATCTGACCATCGTCTACCTGCAGGAGCAGATCCAGGCCGGCGCCGAGGCCGTCCAGCTGTTCGACACCTGGGCCGGGCTGCTGCCGCTGGACCTCTACCGCGAGCTCGCCCTGCCGGCGGTGCAGCGGGTCATGAAGGGGCTCGAGGGCACCGTGCCGCGGCTCTACCTGATCAAGGACGGCGCCCACCTGCTGGCCGGCATGGCCGAGAGCGGCGCCGACGGCCTGTCGCTGGACTGGCGCCAGCCGCTCGACGAGGCCCGCGCCTTCCTCGGCGACTCCATGGTCGTGCAGGGCAACCTCGACCCGGGCTGCCTGCTCGGCACGCCCGACTCGGTGCGCGCCGCGGCCCGCCGCGTGCTCGACCAGAACGGCGGCCGCCCCGGCCACGTCTTCAACCTCGGGCACGGCCTGCTGCCGCAGACGCCGCTCGACAACCTGCAAGCCCTGGTGGAGGAGGTCCGCAGCCATGACCCTGCCGCAGTCTGAAGCCCCGGCCGAGCTGGTCGCCAAGTACGACCGCTCCGGACCGCGCTACACCTCCTACCCGACCGCGCCGGTGTGGACCGACGCCTTCGGCAGCGAGCAGTGGGTCTCGGCCCTGCGCCTCGCCGACGAGCGCGCCGACGAGCCGATCGCGATCTACGTCCACCTGCCCTTCTGCCAGAAGCGCTGCCTGTTCTGCGCCTGCAACGTGGTCATCACCAAGCGCGAGGACATCGTCGAGGAGTACCTCGAGCGGCTGTTCCGCGAGATCGACCGCACCGCCGCCGAGATGCCCAAGCGGCGCCAGCTGAGCGGCCTGCACTGGGGCGGCGGCACGCCGACCCACCTGACGCCCGAGCAGATCACGCGCCTGTTCCGCAAGCTCGAGGAGCACTGGACGATCCTGCCCGACGCCGAGCTGTCGATCGAGGTGCACCCGCCGGTGACCACCCGCGAGCAGCTCGAGACCCTGCGCGGGCTGGGCTTCAACCGCATCAGCTTCGGCGTCCAGGACATGGACGGCGAGGTCCAGGAGCTGATCGGCCGCGACCAGACCATGGACCAGACCGAGGGTACGCTGGCGGTGTGCCGCGAGCTGGGCTTCTCCAGCGTCAACTTCGACCTGGTCTACGGCCTGCCCGGCCAGACCGCCGAGACCTGGGACTTCACCCTCGACAACGTGCTGCGGCTGCAGCCGGACCGGCTGGCGATCTACAGCTACGCCCACGTGCCGTGGCTGCACGCCCACCAGAAGCGCATGCCGATGGAGCGGCTGCCGGAGCCCGAGCTGAAGCTGGAGCTCTTGCGCACCGCCTCGCGGCGGCTGTGCGGCGAGGGCGAGTACGCCGAGATCGGCTTCGACCACTTCGCGCTGAAGGGGGACGAGCTGGCCAAGGCGGTCGACGAGAAGCGCCTCTACCGCAATTTCATGGGCTACACGGTGCGGCCGGCCTCGGACTACCTCGGCTTCGGCGTCACCGCCATCTCGGAGGTCGGCAACGCCTTCGCCCAGACCCACGGCAAGCTCAACCGCTGGAACGAGGCCCTCGACGAGGACGACTTCTCGATCGCCCGCGGCCACGCCCTGAGCCTGGACGACCGGGTGCGCAAGCTGATCATCGAGCGCATCATGTGCAACCAGTGGCTGGGGTTCGACGAGGTCGAAGTCCTCGCCGGGCGGCCCTTCCCCGAGCTCTTCGCCGGGCAGTGGGAGGCGCTGGCCGAGATGGAGGAGGACGGCCTGGTCGAGCGCGGCGAGCGCCACCTCGGCGTCACCGAGATGGGGCGGCTGTTCCTGCGCAACATCTGCATGTTGTTCGACGCCTACCTTCCCGAACAGGAGAAGGAGGGGCGGTTCTCGCGGACGGTGTAGTTAGACTGCCGCCATGGCCGAGCGCACCGGGATCCTCCTGTTGCAGATGGGCGGCCCGCGCCGTCTGGAGGAGATCGAGGACTACATCCGTCAGCTGTTCCTCGACCCCGACCTGGTGCGGCTGCCGGTGGTGGTCAATTGGTTCCGCCGCTCGCTGGCCGACAAGGTGGCGCGCAAGCGGGCGCCCGAGGTCCGCAAGCAGTACCAGCTGATCGGCGGCGGCTCGCCCAACAACGAGATCACCGAGCGGCAGGCCAGGCTGCTGCAGGAGGCCTTGGCGGAGGACGGCGACTTCCGCTGCTACGCGGCGATGACCTACACCTCGCCGCTGATCGACGAGGCGGTGCTGCGCGCCCACGCCGACGGCTGCCGCTCGGTGATCGGGCTGTCCCTGTTCCCGCAGTACTCGACCGCCACCACCCGCTCCTCCTTCCGCCTGTTCGACGACAAGGTGCGCGAGCACGGCTACCCGGCCAACCGGGTGCGGCGGGTCGACCGCTGGAGCACCCGCGCCGACTACCTGGACGCGCTCGCCGAGCGCAGCCGCCAGGCTTTGGAGCAGGCGCGGGCTGCCCACGCCGAGGAGCCGCAGCTGGTGGTCAGCGCCCACGGCATTCCGGTCAGCTACGTGAAGCGCGGCGACCCCTACGTCGACGAGATCGAGGCCAGCGTGGCGGGGCTGCGCGAGCGGCTGCCGGAGACCGAGGTCCACCTCGCCTACCAGAGCCGGGCGACACCGGTGAAGTGGGTGCCGCCGGCGACCATCGACGAGCTGGCCCGGCTCGGCCGCGAGGGCGCGCGCAACCTGGTCGTGCTGCCGATCAGCTTCGTCAACGACCACGTCGAGACCCTGTTCGAGATCGACATCCAGCTGGCCGAGGTGGCGCGCGAGGCCGGCGTCGAGGCCTACCGGCGGGTCCCGGTCTTCAACGATTCGGCCGACTTGACCGCCATCCTGCGGCGTCTGGTGCTGGAGACCTGCGCCGAGGACTGACCGGCACCACCCCACGAGCTGACCCATCACCATGAGCACCTACGACGTCGCCGTTGTCGGCGGAGGCTACTCCGGCCTCGCCGTGGCCCACTTCGCCCGCAAGCGCGGCCTGAGCGCGGTGGTCCTCGAGCGGGAGGAGAGCCCGGGCGGCAAGGTCCAGACCTTGCGCGAGGACGGCAACGTGGTCGAGCTGGGTCCGCTGGGCTGGCTCGACAAGGAGCCGGCCGTGACCGAGATGGCGGCCGACCTGGGCCTGGAGCCGGTGCCGGCGGCGCCGGCCGAGAAGGTGCGCTACCTGCTGCGGCGGGGCAAGATCACGGCGCTGCCGAGCGGGCCGGGCAGCTTCCTGACCACGCCCTTCCTGACCGTGGGCGGCAAGCTGCGGGTGATGGCCGAGCCCTTCATCAAGGCCAAGCGCGACGACTCGGACGAGAGCGCGCGCAGCTTCGCGCGGCGGCGGCTCGGCAAGCAGATGGCCGACGCCTTCTTCGAGCCCTTCGTCAGCGGCATCTACGCCGGCGACCCTGGACAGCTGTCGGCGCCGGGCGCCTTTCCGCTGCTGGCTGGCTGGGAGCGGGAGAGCGGCTCGCTGGTGCGCGGCGCGGTCAAGTACATGCGCGCCAAGGCCAAGCGGCGCAAGGCCGGCGAGCCGGTCGGCACCGGCAAGCTGTGCAGCTTCGCCGGGGGCCTGGCCGAGCTGGCCGAGGCCGGCGCCAAGGCCTTGGGGGACGACTGCCACCTCGGCGCCGCGCCCGACCGCGCGCGCAAGGACGGCGCGGACTGGGTGCTGGAGCGCGGCGGTGCGGAGCAATGCCGCGCCAAGGAGCTGGTGATGGCCTGCCCGGCGCCGGCGACCGCCGCGATCCTGCGCGAGGAGGCGCCCGAGTTGGTCCAGGCCGCCGAGGAGATCCGCGGCGACCCGCTGTGCGTGGTCGCGGCCACCTTCCGCCGCGAGCAGATCCGCGAGCAGGTCGACGACGGCTTCGGCTTCCTGGCGGCGCGCTCCGAGGGCTTCCGACCGCTCGGGGTGCAGTTCGCCCACGCCATCTTCCCCGACCAGACCGCGCCCGGTCTGGCCCAGATCCGGGTCCTGATCGGCGGCAGCTTCGACAAGGAAGCCCACGCCCTCGACGACGGCGGCCTCTACCAGGCCTGCTTCGGCCCGCTCGAAGGCCTGCTCGGCATCAGCGGCGAGCCGCTCCAGACCTGGACCCGCCGCGTGATGGGCGGCGTTCCCCAGTACGAGATGGGCCACCTCGACCGCGTCGCCCGCATCGAAGCCGCCGCCGCGAGACTCGGCGGCCTGCACTTCGCCGGCGACTCCTTCAGCGGCGTCGGCGTGGTCAAGGCCTTCGCCCGCGCGAAGGAAGTCGCGCTGAATTTGGGGTCAGACGTCGATTAATTCTGGGGAGGCTCCCCCCGACGAGCTGTCCACCGGGCCCATCGATCTCCCGCTCCGGTCCCAGCGCGCCCGGGTGCAGAGAAATCCCGGCCGCTCTTGTCACGATCTCGGAGCGTCGGCGAAGGTGGTGGCATGGAATCAACCGACAGCCTCAGTCCCCAGGGCGTCCAGGTCGCCAGCTGGCGCGATCTCCCGGATCGAGAACCCCGCTATGCCCTGGTCGCGGACGTCGATCTGGTCGTCATCCGGCTCGGCGAGGAGGTCTCGGTGCTCTATGGCCGCTGCCTGCACCGCGGCGCCCTGATGGCCGACGGCCACCTCGACGGCGACAACCTGATCTGCGGCGTGCACGGCTGGGACTACCGCAGCGACACCGGCGTCAGCGAGTACAACAACGCCGAGGCGCTGCACAAATTCTCGGCCTGGATCGACGGCGACGCGGTGATGGTGGACGAGAACGAGGTCCGCGAATTCGCGCGGGCCCACCCGCAGCCCTACCGGCGCGACGAATACCTCGGCCTGTACGCCGACGTCCACGGCACCCCCGAGGAGCCCTTCAACAGCCGCACCCAGACTCTGGCCAAGCAGGGCTACGACGGCGTCGGCCACCACGGCCCGGCTTCGGCGATGGGCGTGCCGCTGACCGAGCTGCCGCGCTGGGACGACGTCCAGGTGCTCACCGCCCAGGTCGCCAGGAAGCCGCTCAACGACGACGACCCGGTCGGCAGCGAGCTGGTGATCGGTCCGCGGGCCGAGAAGCCCTTGCGGCTCGAGATCCCGCTGTTCGTCAGCGACATGAGCTACGGCGCCCTCTCGGAGGAAGCCAAGGTGGCGCTTGCCGCCGGCGCCGAGTTGGCCGGCACCGGCATCTGCTCCGGCGAGGGCGGCATGCTGCCCGAGGAGCAGGCGGCCAACTCGCGCTACTTCTACGAGCTGGCCTCTGCCAAGTTCGGCTGGAGCCTCGACAAGGTGGCGCGCTGCCAGGCCTTCCACTTCAAGGGCGGCCAGGGCGCCAAGACCGGCACCGGCGGCCACCTGCCCGGCGAGAAGGTCCAGGGCAAGATCGCCGAGGTCCGCGGCCTCGAGCCCGGCACGCCGGCGATCAGCCCGCCGCGCTTCGCCGAGCTGGAGAGCGCTGCCGACTTCCGCCGCCTCTCCGACGAGGTGCGCGAGGCCACCGGCGGCGCCCCGATCGGCTTCAAGCTGTCGGCCCAACACATCGAGGACGACATCGACTTCGCCCTCGAGGCCGGCGCCGACTACATCATCCTCGACGGCCGCGGCGGCGGCACCGGCTCGGCGCCGACGGTCTTCAAGGACAACATCTCGGTGCCGACCATGCCGGCGTTGGCGCGAGCCCGCCGTCACCTGGACGCCAAGACCGGGAGGGAGGTCACCTTGATCGTCACCGGCGGCCTGCGCCACGAGGGCGACTTCGTCAAGGCCATGGCCCTCGGCGCCGACGGCGTCGCGGTCTCGAACGCCGCGCTGCAGGCCATCGGCTGCCTCGGCATGCGCGCCTGCGACACCAACAACTGCCCGGTCGGCATCGCCACCCAGGACCCGAAGCTGCGCGCGCGCATCAAGGTCGAGAAGTCGGCCCAGCGGCTGGCCAATTTCTTCGATGCCAGCGTCGGCCTGATGAAGGTGCTGGCGCGCGCCTGCGGCCACGACCACCTGAAGCAGTTCGCCCTGCGCGACCTGAGCACCTGGAACCGAGAGCTGGCCTACCTGACCGGCGTGCCCTACGCCGGCGTCGTGCCCCTGAGCTGAGCCGAGGAGAGGAGAAGGATGAGCGACAAGAACGAGACGAAGAAGGTCTGGCACAAGGCCCTCGATCCGGGCGAGCTGCCCGAGGGCCGCGTCAAGACCGTCACCTGCGGCCGCGCCTCGGTGTGCATGGTGCGCCACCAGGGCCAGTACGCCGCCCTCGACAACAAGTGCCCGCACCAGGGCGGTCCGCTCGGCGAGGGTTCGATCGAGAGCGGCATGCTGCGCTGCCCGTGGCACGGCTGGGACTACGACCCGCTCACCGGCAAGCCGCCCGGCGGCTACGACGACGGCGTCGAGACCTTCGAGGTCGAGCAGCGCGAGGACGGCCTCCACGTCGCCATCGAGGAGGAGCAGCCGCACGTCCGCACGGTCACCGATGTCATGGCGGAGACCCTGACCAATTGGGGCGTGTGCCAGGTCTTCGGCATGGTCGGCCACTCCAACCTGGGCCTGGCCGACGCCCTGCGGATGCAGGAGGAGCGGGGCGAGTTGCGCTTCTACGGCATCCGCCACGAGGGCGCCGCGGCCTTCGCCGCTTCGGCCTACGGCAAGCTCACTGGCCGGCCGGCGTCCTGCCTGGCGATCGCCGGCCCCGGTGCCACCAACCTGCTCACCGGCCTGTGGGACGCCAACGTCGACCGCTCGCCGGTGATCGCTCTGACCGGCCAGGTCGACACCCAGGTGATGGGGCCGGGCGCCTTCCAGGAGGTCGACCTGCAGGGCGCCTTCGGCAAGGTCGCGCAGTGGTCGCAGTCGGTCCTGCACGGCTCCAAGCACGCCGAGTTGGTCAACCTGGCCTGCAAGAGCGCGATCCTCAACCGCGGCGTCTCGCACCTGATCTTCCCCGACGAGGTCCAGACCCTGCCGGCTGGCGAGGGCGCCCCGGCCGGCGGGCCGCAGGGACGGGTGACCGTTCGCGCCATCGCGCCGCCGCGGGAGGCCTGCGACGCCGCCCTCGAGCGGATCCGTGAGGCCAAGCGGCCGGTGATCGTGGTCGGCCACGGCGCTCGCTTCGACATGGACCGCGTCACCGAGCTCGCCGAGCTGCTGAGCGCGCCGGTCATCACCACCTTCAAGGGCAAGGGGCTGATCTCCGACCACCACCCGCTGGCCGGCGGCGTGCTCGGCCGCAGCGGCACGCCGGTGGCGAGCTGGTGCATGAACGAGTCCGACCTCTTGATCGTGCTCGGCGCCAGCTTCTCCAACCACACCGGCATCACGCCGAAGAAGCCGACCATCCAGGTCGACTTCGACCCGATGATGCTCGGTAAGTTCCACGCCGTCGACGTGCCGGTGTGGGGCGAGATCCGCGCCACCCTCGAGCTGCTGAATTCTGCCCTCGCCGGCGGCACCGTCGCGATCGACCAGCGGCCGCAGGTGGCGGAGCGCTGGGCCATCTGGCGCCAGGAGAAGGAGCGGCGGCTCGCCGATGACCGCGGCGAGGGGGTCAACTCGGCCTCGATCTTCGCCGAGCTGAGCCGCTGCGTCGACGACGACGCCATCCTCGCGGTGGACGTCGGCAACAACACCTACTCCTTCGGCCGCTACTTCGAGTGCAAGGAGCAGGCGGTGCTGATGTCGGGCTACCTCGGCTCGATCGGCTTCTCCTTGCCGGCCGCGATGGGGGCCTGGGCCGCCACCCAGGAGGAGGACCCGCGCTTCCGCGGCCGCCAGGTCGTGTCAATCTCCGGCGACGGCGGCTTCGGCCAATACATGGCCGAGCTGACCACGGCGGTGAAGTACGGCATGAACCTCACCCACGTGCTGCTGCACAACGGCGAGCTCGGCAAGATCACCAAGGAGCAGCGCGCCGGCAACTGGCAGGCCTGGCAGACCTCGCTGCACAACCCGAGCTTCTCCGAGTACGCCGAGCTGTGCGGCGCCTTGGGCGTCCGGGTGAGTCGACGAGAGGAGCTGAAGCCGGCCCTGGAGGCGGCCCTGGCCCACGGCGGTCCCGCCCTGGTCGAGATCATGGCCGACGCGGAGCTGATCTGATGCTGCCCGCCCTCCTCTCCGAAGGAGGCATCGGCCTCGAGGACCGCATGCTGGAGCTGATCGAGAGCGCCGCGGTGGTCATCGACCTGGCGGGCGTGGCGATCATCGCCGCTGGCATCGTCATCGGGCTGGCGCTCGGTCTGCGCGACCGCCTGCGGTCGCAGGACGCCTGCGCGGTCTACCAGGCCAGCCGCCAGCGCATCGGCCGGGCCATCGTGCTCGGTCTTGAGATCCTGGTGGCCTCGGACATCATCCACACGGTGGCGATCGAGCCGACCCTGCTCAACGCCGGCGTGCTGGCCATCCTGATCGTGGTGCGGACCTTCATCAACTGGACCCTGGTCCTGGACCTGGAGGAGCGCTGGCCCTGGCAATCCAAGTCCGCCGCCAGAGGGGCGGTCGCCTGAGCCTGCCTGCTCGGAGGAAGCAAGCTGCTCGTCGCCACCTGGCTCGTGAAGCTGCGCCTCGGTTCCCGCGGGATCGGAGCGATCCGCACTGGCGCCCAGGGCCCCTTCTCGAAGGCCGTCTTCACGTTCGGCACGAAGCGCAGCTTCGAGGGCCGGAACGAGGAGGCGCCGACCCCGCCACCGAACGCTGCTTGGAGGCAAGGAATTCGGGGTCAGACGTCGATTCTTTCGGGAGCCATGCTCCCAGCAGAATCGACATCTGAACCCGAAATGCTCAGGCCCTCCGGGCCTGGAACTTGGCGCTCCAGACCTTGCCGACGACGGCAGCGACTCCCTCCTGGAGCTGCTCCGGCGGCACGCCCAGGGCGTCGAGGTCGGAGCCGACCACGCCTTGGAGCTGGCACTCGTCGTAGACCAGGCGCTCGGTGACCTCGACCTCGGTCAGGCCGGCGGCCTCGAGGCCGGCGCAGTACTCCTGCTCGGAGATCGCGCCGCCGATGCAGGCGGAGTAGGCCGCGGCGTGCTCGCGCACCCAGTCCGGCAGCTCCTCGGCGACGATGTCCGACACCGACACCCGGCCGCCGGGCTTGAGCACCCGCGCGATCTCGCGGAACACCGCCGGCTTGTCGGTCGAGAGGTTGATGACGCAGTTGGAGATCAGGAGATCGACCGAGGCGTCCTCGACCGGCAGCGCCTCGATCACGCCCTTGCGCAGCTCGACGTTGTCGTAGCCGGCCTCGGCCACGTTCTTGCGCGCCGCCTCGAGCATCTCGTCGGTCATGTCGACGCCGATGACCTTGCCGCTGGCGCCGACCTTCTGGCGCGCGAGCAGCAGGTCGAGGCCGGCGCCGGAGCCGAGGTCGAGCACGGTCTGGCCCTCTTCGACTTCGGCGAAGGCCAGCGGATTGCCGCAGCCGAAGCTGCTCTTGGCGGCGCCCTCGGGCACCGACTCCAGCTCGGCCTCGTAGCCGGCCAGCTTGGCCGCCATGCCGGCCGGAACGGTCTTCTTGGAGCTGCAGCAGCTGCCGCCGCCCTCTTCCGAGGCCTTCAGGGCGCTTGCGTAGGCGCGCGACACCTGGTCGCGCACGTCTTCGGGGTTCTTCGTCTCGCTCATGATTCTGGTTTCGTGGACGCGGTGTTCTCGGCGGGGGCGGGGCAGCACGCCTCGAGGGCGTCCGCCAGCCCGCGCAGGGTGGAGGAGAGTTCCTCCCGGTTGAGCCGGTAGCGGACCTCGCGGCCGTCCTTCTCGGCGCGGATCACGCCGGCGTCGCGCAGCTTGGCGAGGTGCCGCGACACCCCGGAGAGGTGCACGCCGCAGCAGCTCGACAGCTCGGTGACGGTGCGCGGGCCGTCGGCGACCGCCATCCGGCACAGCAGGATCAGCCGGGTCGGGTCAGCCAGCGCCGCGAACAGCTCGGGGCGGAGCTGCTCGAGGAAGTCCGTGGCGCAGGTGGGGGCCGGATGGGGCATTCTTGCATAATAGCGAAAGTGCGCAAGGATGCAAGGGCTGGATTTTCCTCCCTGTCGGGGGGGTCGTCAATACAACAAGGAAAAACTGTCGTCAAGAGTAGAGAAAACTGGCGATAATTGGGGGAGATGGAAGACCTCGCGCGGGGGAAGGCCTTCGGGAGCAGGCGACGGACCCAGGTCCTGCTGCTCCTCGCGATTCTCGGGGACAGTTACGTCGCCGAGCTGGCGCGCCTGCTCGGCGTTCGCCCGTACACGATCACCGGGATCACCGATGGGCTCGAGCGGGAGGGCCTGATCGGCAGCCGCGTGCTGGGCCGGCAGCGGATCTACCGCCTCGAGCCGCGCTACTTCGCGGCTCGGGAGCTGAAGGCTCTGCTGCAGAAGCTCTCCGAGGGAGAGCCGGAACTCCTCGCCAGCGCCGCCGAGCTTCGGCGCCGTCCGCGACGCCGTGGCAAGCCCTTGGACGAGGGCGAGCGGTGATCCCGGCGGACGCCACCCTCGAGCAGGTCGCCTTCGTGGTGTGCTCCGCCCTCGCGGCCGCCGGCACCACCGCCGTGCTCACGGGGGGAAGCGCGGCGACCGTCCATTCGCGGGGCGGCTACAGCTCTGACGACCTCGATTTCGTCCTGACGCGGATCTCCGGTCCCCGCGGGGCGGCCGATGCCGCTCTTCACCGCCTGGGCTTCCGCCGAGAGGGCAGCCAGTACCGGCATGAACGCAGTCCCTACACCCTGGACTTCCCGCGCGGCCCGCTGGCCGTCGGGGCGCAGGTCCTGACCGAATGGGAGACGCGCCGCGAGGGGGAGCAGCTCCTCCATCTGCTGCGCGCCGCCGATTCCGTGAAGGACCGCCTCGCCGCCTATCTCCACTGGGACGACGTCCGCGGCCTTCGTCAGGCGGGTTCCGTCTGGCGACAGGCCCGAGAGCGGATCGACCTCGAGGAGCTCCGGGCCTGGGTAGAGGCGGAAGGCGGCGGGGACCGCTGGTCCCTCATCCTGGCGAGCTTCTCTTAGACTTGCACACCATGCCCACCAAACTCACCCGCGACGAAGCCTGGGAGTTCCTGTGCTCCTGGACCGAGACCGAGGCCCTGCGCCGCCACGCCCGCGCCGTCGAAGTCGCCATGCGCGCCGCCGCCCACCGCTACGGCAACGGCGCCGAGGACGAGGAGGAGTGGGGCATCGCCGGCATGCTGCACGACGCCGACTACGAGAAGTGGCCGGAGGATCACCCCAACCGCGTCGTCGCCTGGCTGCGCGAGCGCGGCGAGGAGTCGATCGCCCACGCCGTCTCGGCCCACTACACCCAGTGGGGGGTGAGCTACGACAGCTTGCTCGACAAGGCGCTCTTGGCCTGCGACGAGATCACCGGCCTGATCATGGCCTCGTGCTACGTGCGGCCGGAGGGCATCGCGACGCAGAAGCCCAAGAGCGTGATGAAGAAGTTCAAGGACAAGAGCTTCGCCGCCGGGGTCGACCGCGAGGAGTGCCGTGCCGGGGCCGAGATGCTCGGCGTCGAGCTGCGCGAGCACGTCGAGTTCCTGATCGGGGCGCTGCGGCCCTACGCCGCCGAGCTGGGCATCGAGGGCAGCGGCGCGGCGGTCTAGGCGGGGCGGTCAGGCAGGTCGCTCACCCGATCCAGCCTCGACCGTTACCTCGGCGGCCGCGCCCTCGGCCATCGCCGCCAGCAGCGTGCTGACCGGCAGCCGACGGTCTGCCTGGCCGTCGTGCTGGTCGAGCTCGTCGATCAGGCTGCGCAGCTCCTGCGGCGAGTAGAGGCCTTTGCGCACGCCCAGCTCGGCCAGGCTGAAGGCGAGCAGGCTGACGGCCTCGAGGTCGCGCTTCAGGTCCTCGCGCTCCTGCCGCATCCGGGAGCGGCGCTTGCGTTGCCGCCGCGAAGCCCGCCGCCGCTTCTGCTCGAGCTGATTGAGCTCGCGGGCGGTGTGGAAGTCGTGGAGGAGATAGCGGCCGATGCCCATGGGCCGATCTTAAGGCCAGCGTGGCGGGGACCCAGGCCGTCGGCGGCGCGCGGTGGCCATCCCCCCGGCTAGGGCAGCACTTCGATCGTCCGCGCCGCCGAGCTGAGTCGCCCGGTCTGCGCATCGCTGCCGCTGATGGCGGCGAGGTAGAGGGTGCGGCCGATCAAGAGCGCGAGCACGCCGGGGCCGAAGCTCAGGTCGAGGGCGGCGTCCCCTGCGGCGTCGAGCCGGCCCTGGTGGCCGGGAAGATAGGCGGCGGCGAGGGGGGTGCCCGACAGCTGGAACAGCCGGTCCTGGGTCAAGGGCACGTCGATCCCGGCGACGGTGCTCGGCCCGGCGCCGGTCGCGGAGGCGAGCACCGCGTAGAGCTGATGGGCTTCGGAGCTCGGGAAATCCAATCGAAGCGGAGCGCTGCCGCCGGTCGTGGCCGAGAGCGCGGAGATTCCCAGGTGGAGGTAGGGATCCAGGGAGATCCGGTGGACTCCGCCGCCGTCCTGGTTCTGGGAGGGCGTCCCCACCAGGACGCTGTCGGGACCGCCGGGAAAGGGAGGATGGGATGGTCCGAGCGCGAGTTCGAAGGCCGACGTCAACGCGGGCGAAGTCACCACGGCGAGGCTCGACCCGGTCGCTCCGGAGACGAGGTCGACCCTCCCCGTCGACTTGCCGCCGGTTTCCCAGTGCACGGAGGCGATGGCGAGGTCGGGGAGACCGTCCTGATCGAGCCCTTCGCAGCCGGCGATCTCCCAGCCGAAGGCCTGATGCTCCTGTTCGCCATCGAGGCGGTAGAGCTGCTGCCCGGTGGCGCCGCTGTAGACGAAGACGCTGCCGACCCACTCGTCCGATCCGCTCTTGCGCCCGGGCGCGGCGACCGCGAAGTCGGCCGCGCCGTCGCCGTCCAGGTCTCCGAGGGGCGCGATCGAGTGGCCGAACCGGTCGAGGAAGACGCCGGTCGGGGGCTCCTGGATCGATCGGATCAACTGCCCGGTGCGACCGGAGTAGAGGTCCACCCTGCCGGCATAGAGGTTGGTCCACGGCGCCCCGACCAGCCAGTCTTCGGTACCGTCACCGTCGACGTCGCCGCTGGTGGCGACGTCGTAGCCGAGGTATTCCCAGCTCGCTCCGTACGCCGAGTACAGGGTGCTGCCGTCGGCGCCGGAGATCACGTAGGCGGCGCCCGCAGAGGGGCCGGCAGCGTACCCCCTCGGCGCGCCGACGACGTGATCGCGCCAGCCATCGCCGTCGAGGTCGGCGATGGTGTCGAGGGAGGAACCGAAATCACCATCGGCGGTCGACCCCGCGGCGAAGAGGGAGGCGACGCCGCCGGCGCTTCCGACCCAGTAGAGAGATCCCGATCCGGTGCTGCGTGGAGCGCCGACGAGGAGATCCCCGATCCCGTCACCGTCCTTGTCGTCCATCGCCGTCAGGGCCGCGCCGAAGCTGCCGCTTCTCACCACGCCATCGATGGTCTGAAGGACGCTCCCGTCCTTGCCGGACAGGATCAAGACCGCGCCGCTGCCTGGGACCGTTCCGACCGTGGCGCGCGGCAACCCGACCGCGAGCTCCCCGACCCCGTCCCCGTTCCAGTCGTCGATCGCGGCCAGGGAGCTCCCGGCTGCGGCTTCCCGGGTGTCCCCCTCGATCACGCCGAGGGCATGGGCGGTGGCGCCGCTGAAGGGATGGACCGCGCCCGGGGCCACGCCTTGGCCAGACTGCTTCGGCGCCAGGGTCAGCCAGTCCGGCGCCGCGTCGAGGTCGAGGCGGGCACCCGCGGCGATGGCGGCTCCGAAGTCACCGGTCGGATCGGTCGCCGTGACGGAGTGGAGCAGGGTGCCGTCGGTCCGGTAGATCCGGACCTCCCCGATCCCGGGGGCCCCGATGAGGACCTCCGAGCCGCCGTTGCCGGTCAGGTCGCCGGCGAAGGCGACCGCGGAGCCGGATTCATCGCCGAGGGTGCCGTCGAAGCGTCGGATCATGGCGCCGGAGGCCCCGGAATAGAGGAAGGCGGTGCCGTTGGGGAGTCCGCTCTGGTTCATCGGGGCTCCGATGAGGAGGTCGGCATCTCCGTCGCCGTCGACGTCGACCCCGCCCGCGACCGCCGCCCCGAAGGAGCGGGCTCCGCTCGGCGGCGCCAGGTGGAGGATGGGGGCGCCGGTCCGACCAGAGAGGACTACGGCCCTCCCCGTGGTGATGGAGTGGGAGTAGGGACCTGCCTCCGTCGCCCCCGAGAGGGAGTCGGGCACTCCGTCGTGGTCGAGATCGCCCGCTGGGGCGAGGGAACGCCCGAGGAAGTCGTCGGCGGCGGCGCCGAAGCTGGTCCGGATGACGGCCCCGGTGGCGCCGGAGTAGAGGATGACCGCTCCGCAGTCCGGGCCGGCTGGCCCCTCGCTCTCGGGAGCTCCCACCAGGATATCGCCGACGCCGTCCCCGTCGAGGTCGGGGAGGGCGAGCAGGGCGCTCCCGAAGCCGCGGATGAAGGAGCCGGCGACGGTGGGCGGGACGAAGCTGCGGATCCAGGACCCCGTCGCCCCGGAATAGGCGTGGACCTCGACCGGGGACATCGAGCTGGCGAGGAAGTCGGGGACGCCGTCCTGGTCCAGGTCTCCCGCTGGAGCGACCGACCAACCGAGCCCGATGCCGGAGTGGGGGCCCTCCACCCGGAGCAGGAGGCGGTGATCCGCGCCGGAGTGGAGATAGAGAGCGCCGTTGCCGGCCACCACAGGGGACCCCTCGTTCGGCGCGCCGATGAGGATCTCCGACAGGCCGTCCCCGGTCAGGTCGGGGAGGACCGCCATCGCCGCGAGTTGGCGGCTGGAGCCGTGGAGCTCGAGGACTGGCTCCGTGGTCCACTCCCCGAAGGATTGCGGGGAAGGGGCGAGGGCGAAGCTAAGGAAGACCAGCGGGTACAAGAGCATGGCAAAGGAAAGGAGAAGGGAATTCGTGGCCGCCCCCCGGTCCCGGGAGAGCAGCTCGGGCCCGATGGGGATGATTCAGGAATGCAAAAGACATGCCATGACCCGGGAGGGCAGGAATCCTCCCGCTTTCCTGGCCAAGCGCACCGGGATGGAGGGTTTCAGCACCGCTAGAATCCGCGCCTGTCCTGCTCCCGTCACCCCCTCGTAACATGACCGACGTCTACCTCGTCTCCGCCTGCCGCACCGGCATCGGCCGCTTCCAAGGCTCCCTCTCCGGCTTCACCGCTCCGCAGCTCGGCTCCCTCGCCGTGAAGGAGGCGCTGGCGCGCGCCGGGGTCGGCGGCGAGGCCGTCGACGAGGTCATCCTCGGCAACGTGCTGCAGGCCGGCGTCGGCCAGAACCCGGCCCGCCAGGCCGCCCGCGCCGCCGGCGTTCCGGACACCGTACCGCCCTTCACCGTCAACAAGGTCTGCGGCAGCGGGCTGAAGTCGGTCATGCTCGCGGCCCAGTCGATCAAGGCGGGCGACAACCAGCTCGTGGTCGCCGGCGGCATGGAGAGCATGACCCGCGCGCCCTACCTGGTGCCGGCCGCGCGCGACGGCGCCCGCCTCGGCCACGCCCAGCTGGTCGACGCGATGATCTTCGACGGCCTGTGGGACGTCTACAGCGACCAGCACATGGGCCTGACCGGCGAGCTGGTCGCCGACGAGCACGGCATCACGCGCGAGCTGCAGGACGAGTACTCGGCCCGCTCGCACAACCGCGCCGAGGCCGCCTGGGCCGGCGGGAAGTTCGATGCCGAGACCTTCACCGTCGAGGTGCCGCAGCGCAAGAAGGACCCGATCGCCTTCCGCGCCGACGAGGGCGTGCGCGCCGGCGCCGAGGCCGCCGGCTTCACCAAGCTGCGCCCGGCCTTCAAGAAGGACGGCAGCGTCACCGCCGGCAACGCCTCGCAGATCTCCGACGGCGCCGCGGCGCTGGTGGTCGCCTCCGGCGAGGCCTGCGAGCAGCACGGCCTGAACCCGATCGCCAAGGTCACCGGCTACGCCGCCGGCGGCATGGCCCCCGAGTGGGTGATGATGGCCCCCAAGGCCGCGGTCGAGAACCTCGAGGCCCGCACCGGCCTGAGCCGCCACGACTTCGACCTGATCGAGATCAACGAGGCCTTCGCCTCCGGCGCCTGCGCGCTGCTGAAGACCCTCGAGCTCGACGGCGACAAGGTCAACGTCCACGGCGGCGCGGTCGCCCTCGGCCACCCGATCGGCGCCAGCGGCGCCCGCATCCTGGTGACGCTCTTGCACGCGCTGCAGGACCGCGGCGGCCAGAAGGGCCTCGCCACCCTCTGCCTCGGCGGCGGCAACGCGGTGGCGCTTTCGGTCGAGATGTGCTGAGCGGGGAATTCCGGCTCAGGGCAGCAGCAGGAGGCTGCGGGCGGCGGAGGACAGCCGACCCTGCAGACTGAGCGGGTCGAGGCTGATCGCCGCCAGCCACAGGCGGCGGCCGAGCAGGGCGGCGGCGCGCGGGTTGCCGCGTAGCGTCGCCTGGGCCGAGGCCTGGGCGTCGAGGAGACCGCGGCCGCCGAGCAGCCATGGCGGGCCGGCGCCGGCGAGGATCGCCTGGAGCAGGGCGTCGTCGCCCAGCGGCACCTCGATGCCGGCGATGGTGGTGGTGCCGACCTCGCGCAGGGAGGCCAGGATCAGATAGGCGGCGCCGGCCTCGCCGGCCGGGAAGCGCAGGTCGAGGGGGACCGGCGGGCCGCCGCTCAGGGAGAGGGTCTCCGCGCCGGGGATCAGGAAGGGATCCAGGGAGTGGACCTCCACCGCGCCGTTCAAGGGAGGCGAAGAGGGCCCTTCCTCCATCGCCACGGCGATTTCGGCGGTCCCGTCGCCGTCCAGGTCCCCGAGGCCGCACAGCGCCAGGCCGAAGCGGACGGCGGGGGCGGCCCCGGCCCAGCCATGGACCAGGCTGCCGTCGGCGGCCCGCAGCAGGCGGACCACGCCCGCCGAGGACAGGCCCGGCAGGTTCTCGTCCGTCGCCGCCACCAGGACCTCGGGCAGGCCGTCGCCGTCGGCGTCGCCGGCAGCGGCAAGCGCCGAGCCGAAGTGCTGGTTGGCGTGGCGCCCGGAGCGCGACCAGATCGTCGCGCCCGTACCGCCCGAAACCATCCAGACCGTCCCGGCATTGCTCACGCCGGCCGGATCATCCGCCGGGCCGGCCACCAGGAGCTCGGGCTGGCCGTCGCCGTCGAGGTCGTCGAGGGCGCACAAGGGCTCGCCGAAGGTCGCGCCGGCGTGCGGCCCGGGGTACTGCCGCAGGACGGCGCCGGAGGCCCCGGAGCGGAGGGTGACCATGCCCTGGTGGAGCCCCCCGGCCCCGG
>CAZXTO010000013.1:0-779 GCA_964643675.1 uncultured Planctomycetales bacterium | reverse complement strand
CTCAGGACCTCCGGGATGCCGTCGCCATCGAAATCGCCCGCGGCTGCCACGGCGCGGCCTTCGCGGTGAGCGCTGGTGCCCGACGCTTGCCACAGCAGGGAGCCGTCGCGGCCGGAGACCATCAGCAGGCTGCCGTAGGCGCCGCCGCCGGAGGCGGCGACCGCCAGGTCGTCGACGCCGTCGCCGTTCACGTCTCCGACGCGGGCGAGGTCATGCCCGAGGAGCTCGGCGTAGCCGTTGCCGCTCAGCCTCCAGAGCAGGCGGTCTTGGGCCGGCGACCAGACCTCGACCACCCCGGCGAGGCTGTGGCCGGAGACCCTGGCGGCCTCGTCAGCCAAGACCACATCCGGGACCCCGTCGCCGTCGACGTCGCCGAGGCCGGCCACGGCCCGGGCCGCCTTGAGGCCTCCTCCCGTTCCCTTCCGCCCGACCCACAGCAGGCCGCCGTCCTTGCCGGAGCGCAGCCAGGCCACCCCGAGGTCGGGGCCGGCGGGATGGCCCTCCCTCCCGCCGACCAGGAGGTCATCGACGCCGTCGCCGTCGACGTCGCCGGCGGCCGCCAGGCTGTCGCCGAGGTACTGGGTCTCCAGGGTTCCCTCCACTCGCCAGGACCGTTCCCAGGCGCCGCCCGGGAGCTGGAGGTGGGGGAGGAAGAGGAGGAAAATCGGGGCAGTGATCATGACAGGACCTCGTCGCCGACTTCATAAATCCAGGACGATTGTGCCGCGGGTTCCCGGCGAGTTCCAGCTCTGGCCGCGGGCGCCGCTAGAATCCCCGGT
>CAZXTO010000012.1:0-21826 GCA_964643675.1 uncultured Planctomycetales bacterium | reverse complement strand
CTGACGAGCTTGTGCCGGAGCTACTGAAGCGTGTCATGCTGCGCCGTGAGCAGGTGGCCAACGCGCCGCCCTCGCGCCGCGAGCGTATGCTGGTGCATGACCTTGACGTCGCCACGCTGGAGGCGTGCGAGGCTGCGGAACAGGCCCTCGCCGAGGCCGGGAGAAGCGTGGAAAACCGAGGTCGTTGTCCCCCGCTTTCCCCCCTGTTCTCCACCGGTTTTCCCACAACGGAGCGAGCCCCGCCGCGTCCCGGAGGAGGCGCGCGGCGGGGCTCGGAAGGGCATCAATCCTGTTCGAGGGCGACGTGCCGGATCTGGCGCTCGAGGTCGGAGAGGGTCACACCGAACTCGCTGTCGACGCGCCGGCGCTGCTCCATCTTCTCGATGGCGTAGAGCACCGTGGAGTGGTCACGGCCGCCGAAGTGGCCGCCGATCTCACCCAGGGAGAGCGGCGTCAGCTGGCGCGCCATGAACATCGCAATCTGCCGCGGGAACACGATCGACTGCGTGCGCCGCTTCGACTGCAGGTCGCCGATCTTGACCGCGAAGTGGCGGCAGACCACGTCCAGGATGTCGTCCATCCGGATCGCGCGGTTCTGGCTGGTGAAGGTCGCCGACAACACCTGCCGGGCCAGGCCGACGTCGACCGCGCGCCCGAACAAACTGGCCATGGCGGTCAGCTTGGTCAGCGAGCCCTCGAGCTCGCGGATGTTGTCCTCGACGTGCTCGGCGATGTACTTGGCGACCTCGCGCGGCAGCTCCAGGCCCAGGCGCTCGGCCTTGGCCTGCAGGATCGCCACCCGGGTCTCGAAGCAAGGCGGCTCGATTTCGGCCACCAGACCCCATTTGAAGCGGCTGACGAGCCGTTCCTGCAGCTGAGGGATGTCCTCGGGTGAGGAATCGCTCGACAGCACGATCTGCTTGCGCGCGTTGTGCAGGGTGTTGAAGGTGTGGAAGAATTCCTCCTGCGTGCGCGCCTTGTTGGCGAGCAGGTGGATGTCGTCCACGACCAGCACGTCGGCGTTGCGGTAGCGGTTGCGGAAGGCCTGCAGATCGCCGCGCTGGAGCGCGCCGATGAAGTGGTTCACGAACTGCTCGCAGGACAGGAAGACGATGTTCTGGTCCGCCCGATCCCCCAGGAGGTGGTGGGCGATGCCTTGCAGCAGGTGCGTCTTCCCGAGCCCGACCGAGCCGTGCAGGAAGAAGGGGTTGAAGGCGACCGCGGGGCGGTCGGCGACGCCGCGGGCGGCGGCGTGGGCGAAACGATTGCAGGGGCCGACGACGTAGTTCTCGAAGCGGTAGTCGCTGTTCAGGACCAGCGGCGGAGCCGGGATCTCCGAGGAGACCGGTTCCGGGGCGCGAGCGGGAGCCTGGACCGGCTCGAGGCTGGCGCCGTTCACGGCGGCGGTCGGCTCAGCCGGGCTCACAGGAACTTCTGCGGCCGGGGGCGGATCCACCGGGTGATGTTCGAGATTGCATTGCTCCACGCCGAGGATCGAACGGATGGTCCCCAGGTAGTTCTCCCGAATCCACTCGAGGTGGAGCTGGGAAGGAACCGCGAGGGTCGCCACATCCGGATCGAGGGCGAGGATCCTGGTGTCGCTCAGCCACCTTTCCACGTCGTCCTGCCCGAGCTTCGCGCGCAGTTCGGATAGGGCGCGCTGCCAGGTGCTGGTGATCTCAGTGAGCAAGGGGGGCTCCAGGAAGGAAGGGGGAGGATGCAGCCCTAAGTTCTTAACCCGTCGAACTTTAGGAAAGGGCCGAGGAAGGTCATCCAAGCTATCCCCACCTCCGCGGTCGGCGCCAACGAAAACCTGTCGAGGCCTTCAAGTCTTTGCCGGAAGGATCCTAGCGATTTCCGCCTTTGTAAAGACGGGAAAGCACGGTGAGCAGCCGTTCCACGCAATCCTCCCCTTCGGTCTTCCCCTGCCCCCACCCGAAACTCACCCTGATCGTTGCCCGCGCGAGACTTGCGTCGAGTCCGCAGGCGCGCAGGACCGGGGAGGGTAAAGAGGAGCCGCTGGAGCAAGCCGAACCAGAAGAAACGGCCATGCCTTCGGCGTCGCAGGCCGGAAGCAAGGCGCGCCCGTCGACGCCGCCGAAGCTTAGGTTCAGCGTGTTCGGCAGCCGGGCTTCGTCCACGCCGGGTTGGTTCTCCAGCAGGCGTGCCTCGGGCGGCAGGTCCGGCCCTTGGAAGAAGGGAAGGAGCTTGTTCCTCACCGCGGCACAAGCGGCCGCAGTTTGTTCGGCGAAGTCTTCCTGGTGCTCGACGGCGAGCTCGAGCGCGTGGGCGAAGGCCAGCGCGAGCGCCGGGGCTTCGGTCCCCGGACGGATCCCCTGCTGCTGACCGCCGCCGCACAGCACCGGATCGAGGACCGCGTCTTCGCGCAGCCGCAACACGGCGATGCCCTTCGGCGCCCGGAACTTGTGGCCGGAGAGCACCAGGCCGTGCGCGGCGTCGAGCCGCGGATCCCAGGGCAGCTTGCCGACGCCTTGCACGGCGTCGCAGTGGAAGTGGGCGGTCTCCGGCACGGCATCGGGCAAGGGCTGCAGGGCCCCGGTCTCGTTGTTGGCCCACTGCAAGGCGGCCAGGGCCGGCCCGGCCGCCAGCGCCTCCTGCCAGTCCTCGGCGCGGGTCCTGCCGTGGGCGTCGAGCTCGAGCAGGCGCAGCGAGTAGCCCTCCTGCTGCAACCACCGGAGCGGAGCGAGGACCGCCGGGTGTTCGGCCAGGGAGGCGATCAGCTGCGGCTTGCTCCCGCCCAGCCGCGCCAGCGCGCGCGCCGCTCCGATCACGCCCAGGTTGTTGGCCTCGGTGGCGGTCCCGCAGAACAGGACCTGCCGCGCGCTGCAACGCAGCACCGCCGCCACCCGATCGCGCGCCTGTTCCAGCAGGGCCTGCGCGTGCCGGCCCGGGCGGTGCAGGCTGGCGGGGTTGGCGTCCGCCTCGCGCACCGCGCGTACCCAGGTCTCGATGACCTCCGGATGCGCGGGAGCGCCGGCGTTGCAGTCGAGGGAGAGGCTAGCCAGCTTCGAACTCACGCAAGGGCTGTCCGTTCGCCGCCTCCGAAGGGGCAGCGGGTTCCTGCGCCGCCGCCGGGGCGGTGACGATGGGGTCCGCCGCCGTCGGCTGGGTCGTCGGCTCGCGCGCGGGCTCCGCAGCAGGCTCGGACTCGGCGACGGGCTCGGACTCGGCGACGGGTTCGGGTTCCCCGGCCGCCTCGGGCTTCGCGACGGATTCGGGCTTCGTCGCCGTCGTCGCCTCGGCTTCGAGCGGGGCCAGGCCGAGCCTCGCAGCGACCTCGTCGGCGACCGCGTTGAAGTCGTGGGCGCCGCCGCACTCCGGCGCGTAGTCGTAGATCGTCAGGCCGTGGCTGGGCGCTTCGGCCAGGCGCACGTTGACCCGCACCAGGGTCTGGAAGATCAACTCCCCGAAGTGGTTGTGCAGTTCCTGCAGGACCTCGCGCGAGAGGTTGCGCTGCTTCTGGAACATGCCGACCAGGATGCCGAGCAGATCCAGGCCCGGGTTCAGGCGGCGCTTCACCCGCTCCAGCACGTCGAGCAGCTGCGCCATGCCCTGCAGGGCGAAGAACTCCGCCTGCAGCGGGATGATCACGTGCTGGGAAGCCACCAGCGCATTCAGGGACAGCAAGCCGAGCGAGGGCGGGCAGTCGAAGAGCACGACCTCGGGCGGCGCCTCGCCGGTCTTCTCGTAGTGCTCGAGGGCGTCGCGCAACAAGGTCTCGCGTCCGATCTCGCTGGCGAACTCGGTCTCGGCGCCGGTGAGGTCGAGGTTGGTCGGCGCGATCAGGAGGTTGGGCACCTCGGTGGTCTGCACCACCGCCTCGAGCGGATCGGAGCCCGCGAGCAGCGAATAGACCGAAGGCTCGCCGGGTTCGGGCAAGCGATCGAAACTGATCGAGAGGTGCGCCTGCGGGTCGAGGTCGAAGAGCAGCACGCGGCGGCCGGAGCGGGCCAGCGCGGCGCCGACGTTGGCGCAGGTGGTCGTTTTCCCGACTCCGCCCTTCTGGTTGATGATCGAGACGATCTGCACGGCCCGAGGATAGCGGGAGGGAAGGAGGAATCCTACGAGATCAAGCGGCCCGAGCTCGACTCCACAAGGAGAGAGGCTTGAAACCCAGCCGATTCCAAGGAGGGGATGGCCGCGTCGAGGCGGTCGAGCTCGAGCTGGAAGCTGGCCGCCGCGGTCATCAGGCCGAGCCCTTCCTGCTGGGGTCCGTCGTAGGGGCGCAGGCCCTGGCACAGCGCTCGGAGCCGGGAGCCGCGGATGCCGTCGCGGTTGCGCAGGCTGCGCTCGACCTGGCGCACGAAGCCCTGCACCGCGCGTTGGCTGTCGCGGCGCAGCCGGCACCAGGAACCGTAGAGCCGGGGCTCTTCCTCCCGGACCGCGCCCTCGAGCGCCTCCACGCGGGCCGCGGTCTGTTCCTGCAGGCGCTCCAACTCGGCCGCCAACTTCACCGGCGCCGGCGGCGTGAGGGCCTTCTTGAGTCGCGTCTCGCCCTCGAGCGCGATCGCGGGATCCGCCCCAAATTGTTGCAGAGCTTGGAGATGGCGAACTCCATACCAGGTGATCTCGGGGTACTCGAGGGCCTCGGGGTCGTCCGCCCTCTCCGCCGCTCCGGCGGCGCCCGCCTCCGCTGCCGAGCGGCCGACCACCTCCAGGCCAGCTCCGCCCAGCAGCTCTCGCCACAGCTTCAGCTCGGCTTCGAGCGGCTCCAGACCGGCGGCCGGCAGCAGGCGGTCCACCACCTGCGCCGCTTCCGCGGTCGGGGGCATCGCGTCGACCGCCGCCGCCGCCAGCGCGGCGCGCCCCGCCGGGTCGAAGCGGCCGTTCTCGGGGCCGGGCAGCTTCACCGGGTTGCCTTGGGCGCTGAGCAAGAGGAGCTTGCGGTCTTGCGGCCGCAGCAGGGACTCATCGAGCTCCAGCACCGCGCGCCAGCCGGCGCCGCGGCGGCGGGCTTCGGCCAAGGTCCAGAGGACTCCGTTGAGGAGCCGGAGCGGCCCGCCGGCCAGCGAAGGCGCGTGGCGGTAGACCAGCCGTCGCTCGCTCACGACCGGGCGCCGACGCAGAGCGGAGCGAGGGCCTCGACCATCTCGTCCAGGGCGGCGGCGACGCGGCCCTGCCAGTCGGGGATGCCCTGCCACTCTTCGCGCTCGTGGGCCCACAAGATGGAGCGGCTGGCGTTGACGACCGCGCCGCGTCCCTGGGCGTCGAAGGCCGCCTCGAGCCCTTCGGCCGAGCCGCCCTGGAAGCCGAAGCCGGGCAGCAGGATCGGCGCGCGCGGCATCAGCTCGCGGAAGTGGGCGAGCTCGTCCGGGCGGGTGGCGCCGACCACCGCGCCGATCGAGGACCAGCCGTGCTCGTCCTGGAGCTCTTCGCCCCAGTCCCGCACCATGCCGGCGACCCGGTCGGCCAGCGGCGGATCGCCGTGGTCCTGGAACCAGCCCGCGCCCGGGTTGGAGGTCTTCACCAACACGAACAGGCCGGCGCCGCGGGCGCGCGCCGCCTCGAAGAAGGGCCGGCAGGCGTCCTCGCCGAGGTAAGGATTGACCGTCAGCGCGTCGCTGGCGGGGAAGTGCTCTCCCGACAGGAAGGCGTCGGCGTAGGCCTCGCTGGTCGAGCCGATGTCGCCGCGCTTGGCGTCCATCAACACCAGCAGGCCGCGGGCGCGCGCCTGCTCGACCGCGTCGGCCAGAGCGCGGAAGCCGTCCGGGCCGAGGCGCTCGAAGAAGGCCGACTGCGGCTTCACGATGCCGACCTTCGGCGCCACCACCTCGAGCAGCTCGCGGTGATAGTCGATGGTGGCCTGGATGAGCTCGGCGCCGCCCGCCTGGGCGCGCTGGCGGTAGGGCTCCGGATAGTGGTCGGGGCGCGGGTCCAGGCCGACCATCGCCGGCGTTGCTTTGGCGTCGAGCGCCGACCAGAGGCGTGCGGAGAAGCTCAATCTTCTTGCGGGGTGGGAGCCGCGTCGCGGCCGCGGGAGTTCGAGAGGGCGGCGACCTTTTCCTGCACGTCCTCGGCGTGCTCGGCCGGGATCAACACGCCGCCGGAGACCACGGTGCGCAGGGCTTCGTCGACCGTCATGTCGATCGGGACCACGTCCTCGAGCGGCACGAACAGGGTGTAGCCGGTCATCGGCATCGGCGACGAAGGGACGAAGACCGAGACCAGCTGCTCGCCGGTGGAGCGGTTGAGCGCCGCCAGCGAGCTGCCGGTGAGGAAGCCCATCGAGTAGATGCCGCGGCGCGGATACGGGATCGCCACCACCCGGTCGAAGGGGATGGCGCGTTCGTCGCCGAGGAAGAACTCGACCACCTGCTTGACGTGCGGGTAGATCGCGCTGATCAGGGGGACCCGAACCAGCCAACGCTCGAACACCGCGACCGCGCGGCGCCCGAGGAAGCCGCTGAACCACCAGCCGACCAGAAGCACCAGCAGGACGCTGACCGCGACCGAGATGCCCAGGCGCAGCGGCTCCGGCACCAGGGCTTCGATCGCCTCGCTGATGTCTCCTTCCGGTTCGGTCTCGGAGCTGAGCAGGACGATCTGCTCGACGGTCCAGCGCACGAAGGAGTCGACGTGGGTGAAGACCGTGCCGGACAGGAAGTTCCAGACCCAGAGCAACAAGGCCAGGGTCAGGAGCAGCGGCAGGACCAGCGCCAGACCGCGCAGGAACAAGCGCGTGGCGTGCGACTTCTTTTTCACGGAGGCTTCCGGGTGGGAATCAGGCGGAATCATACCGGCGTGCCCGGCAGCAGGCGCAGCAGCACGCTGTCGAGCAGCACGAAACCGGCCGGGGTGGCGCGCAGACGGTCCCCGGTCCGCTCCAGCAGTTGTTCGGAAAGCAGGGCCTCCAGTTGATCCGGCCAGAGCTGCAGGGGGTCGGCGCCGCTGATGCGCTCCACCCGCTGCAGGGACACGCCCTCCTGCTCCAGGCGCAGGCCCATCATCAGGCAGTCGAAGGCGATGGTGCGGGGGTCGGGCTGCTCGTGTTCTTCCGCCGGATCGCCGCCGGAGAAGACCGCCGCTTCGTAGTCCGCCGGCCGCTCGAGGTTGCGCCGCCGCCGCCGGCCGCGCCAGCTGCCGGCCCCGGCGCCGAGGCCGAGGTAGTCGAGGTTGCGCCAGTAGGCGAGGTTGTGGAGGCATGCCTGGCCGGGGCGGGCGAAGTTGGAGACCTCGTAGCGGCGCAGCCCGGCGGCGGCGCACTGCGCGCGGGTGGCCTCGAAGAGCTGCCGGCGCAGCTCGGGGGAGTCCGCCGGCGGGAAGCGTCCGGCGTCGCGCCGCCTCGTGAGGGCGGTGCCCGGCTCGAAGCTCAGCTCGTAGCAGGAGAGGTGGTCCGGGCCGAGCGCGAGGATCTGCCCCAGGTCTTCCTGCCAGGCGACGGGGTCCTGCCCGGGGAAGGCGTAGATCAGGTCGAGGTTGACGCGGGTGAAGCCGGCCGCGCGCGCGGCGGCGAAGGCGCCGAAGGCCTGGGCCGCGTCGTGCACCCGGTCGTAGGCCTGCAGCACCTCCGGACGCAAGGACTGCACACCGATCGACACGCGGTCCGCGCCGTGTTCGCGCGCGGCCTGCGCGGTCTCGGGATCCCAGGACTCCGGGTTGGCCTCGATCGTGACCTCGCGCGCGCTGTCGCGGAAGCCGGTGCGTTCGTGCAGGCCGTCGAGCAGCCGCGCCAGGCTCGCGGCGGGCAGCAAGGAGGGAGTGCCGCCGCCGAGGAACACGGTCTGCGGGGAGCAGTCCACCGCGCGCTGCTCCGCCTCCGCCAGCAAGGCGTCGACGTGGCGCTCGAGATCCTGGCCGCTCCATGCCCACGAGTTGAAATCGCAGTAGCCGCACTTCGCCACGCAGAAGGGGAGGTGGACATAAAGCGAGACCCCGCGCTCTTCCAGGGAAGGGCGCGGGGCGAGGTCGCCGTCCGGCTCAGGCGGGGCGGCGCTTCGAGTCTCGCTCTTGGGCGAGGTGCGGGAGGATCTGCTCGGGCGGGACACCTTCGACGACGTAGGCGTGCAGCTTGCGCAAGGCTTCGCGTTCGACCTGGCGCACCCGTTCGCGGGAGATGCCCAGCGCCTTGGCGATCTTCTCGAGCGTGGCCGGCGCCTCGCCTTCGATGCCGTAGCGCATGCGCAGGACCGTGGCCTCGCGCTGGTCGATCAGCTCCAGGATATCCCGCAGGGTTCGCAGGGCGTCCTTCTTGAGCGCGATCTCATCCGGAGGCAGCCGCTCGGCGGCGACGCCCGGGTGGTCCTCGGCGATGTTGGTGAGCAGCTCGTCGGCGTTGCCACCACCAGATGTGGTGTTGAGCGCCTGCTTCACCACCCGCAGGTTGGCGGCCGACAGGCCGAGCTGGTCGGCGATCTCCTGCGCGGTCGGCTTGCGCCCGAGCGAGTTCTCCATCTCGTTGGAGACGCGCCGCCACTTGGTCAGGATCTCGACCATGTAGCTGGGGACGCGCACGGTCTTGGCCTGGTTGATCAGCGCGCGACGGATGGTCTGCTGGATCCACCAGGTGGCATAGGTCGAGAAGCGGAAGCCCGCCTCGGGGTTGAACTTCTCGATGGCCTTGAGCAGGCCGAGGTTGCCTTCGGCGATCAGGTCCGGAAGGGTGAGGCCGCGACCGGTGAAGCGCTTGGCCACGCTAACCACGAGCCGGAGGTTCGCTCGGATCATGTGCTCGCGCGCTTTCTCGTCTCCCTGCTGCACGCGGCGGCCGAGGGAGACCTCTTCCTCCGCGGTCAGCAAGGGCACCTCATCGATGTCCTTCAGGTAGGTTTCTAGGCAGCGATCGGAAGCGATGGTTCTATCCTCCAGGCAATTAGGACGGGGGCGTGGAGGGAAACGTTCCCTCAGCCTCTTGGCGGAGGCGGGAACTGCTCCCTTGAGGCCCTTTAGCGGCGTTTTTTGGAGTCGCTGGGTGGAGGGCCGTCGAGCCGAGGCGGCGGCGCCGCGGTAGAATGACGGGGAGAACAAGACGGCTATGGATCACCCCTCCCCTTGGACCGAGCGTCGTCGCACGCGAAGGGTCATCACCGTCGAGGAGTTCAAGCCCCTCCTCGCCAGCCAGGCTCAGGATTTCCTGAAGCTGGCGAATGGGCTGTTGGAGCTGAACCCGGAACAGTGGAGTCAGCGGCAGCTTTACCACCTCTATCAATCGACCACCGACCTCGAGACCTTTTTGGATGATTACGCCGCGCGCGAAAATCGGGTCTTCTTCCCGGTCCGCGAGCTGGTCGCGATCGGGCGCTGGCTGGCGGTGGCGATGAGCAGCCTGGTCCACCTCGACTCGCGCCTGCCGCAATACGCGCGCGGCCACGAGGCGGGGCCACAAGCCTCTGTGGCGAACCAGGTTAGGGCCAGCGCGCTGCGCCTTGGCGAGATGATCATGCGGACCCTCGAGGCGCTCCAGCTGACCTGGCAGGAGGTCGGCATGGCGTGGCCCGATGGGGTCCTGAGGCTCGACTCGCTCAGCGCCGCCGGCGACATGGTCCGTCTGCCGCGGGACCGCGGGGACCAGGTGGCCGAGGACCCCGAGGACCACAGCTCCGACGCGGCCCTGGTCGCCTCGCGCTTCATCCGCCTGGTGAAGCACATGGAGCGGGTGGACCCGGTCCGTGCCAGCGGTCTGGACAGGCTGAAGCAGGTCGTCGCGGTCCACTGCACCGAGGCCCAGAGCCGCCGCTTCGAGGCCCGAGTGCATAACCTACAAAGCACTTACGACAGTTTGATTGCGGGCACTGCGGAGGAGGGGAAGCACGCGGAGCTGCCCGCGATCCGGGGCGCGGCGAGCCTGGCCTACCACCTCTTCGAAGCGGTGACGGCGCTGGTGCACCTCTACGAACGCCACCGCCTGGACGAGCGCCGGGGCGCGGACGGCGGCCCGCTCCTGGAGCTAGAGGAGTTCCTGGATATCGTCGTAAACCAGTGTGTGATGACGGCTTACGATGGCCTGAGCAGGGCGCATCCGTTGGCCCAGAAGCTGTTGGATGAGCTCAGTTCGCGCTGCTCTCGCGAACTCGAGTTGCCCGAGGGGTTGACCCTCCACGCGCGCCCGATCTCCCTGATCGTCTCGGTGGTCAACCACCACCAGGTCTCGGTTGAGGCCGAGATCGAGGGCGAGCGGTGCTCGGCGGCCAGCATCATGCAGCTCCTGGTCCTGGCCGGCAGCCACCCCTCTTGCCGGAAGCTCCGCTTCTACGGCGGCCCGGAGGTGCTGGCCGATCTGGCCGCCCTGTTCGAGGCGCGCTTGGGAGAGGACGGCCTCGACCAGCTGCCCTGCCGTCTGGCCTATCTGGTCCCGGCCTGACCGCCCCTTCTGCGCCCTTGGCCTCGCAGCCAGCCCAGCTGCTGGCCTCGATGCGCCTAGATCCCGTGCATCAGCCGATCGCCGAGGATCGGCGGTAAACCAGCTTTCCGAATGAGCTTCTGCTCTTCGGCGATATTGTAGGGGGTGCGCAGGAGGCGGACCTTCCGGCTGCCGAGCTCGTAGATGCAGACCGGAGCTTGCGGGTTCTCGTCGCGCGGCTGGCCGACGCTGCCGACGTTCACCACCGCCCGTTCCTCGGTACCGAGGTGCCAGGAGGACTGGAAGTGCCACTCGAGTTCGGTGTCGCCCGGGCGTTCGATGAAGTTCATCGGGACGTGGGTGTGGCCGCAGAAACCGATCGGCGCCTCGAAGTCGGCCAGGGAGGAGCGGGCCGCGGGGAAGCTCTGGAGGTAATTGAAGGCCTCCGGTTCGGGCAGGCTCCCGTGGAAGATGCAGAACTCCTCCTCATCGATCCGCAACGGGAAGGACTCCAAGAAGCTGGCGTTGGCCTCGCTGAGGTTGTCCCGGGTCCAATCCAGGGCCGCCTGCGCATAGGGGTTGAAGTAGTTGGAGTCGATCCGGCCGAGCAGGGCCCAGTCGTGGTTGCCGGCGACGCACCGCACGCCCCGGTGGCGGACGAACTCCAGGACCTCGTTAGGGCGTGGCCCATATCCCACAACATCCCCAACACAATAGAGTTCGGTCACTCCTTCGAGGTCCAGGACCGCCATCACCGCCTGCAGGGCAGAGAGGTTGGCGTGGAGGTCGCCCAGGATGGCGATGGTACGGGGTTGGCTCATGTTTGGAGCAGGTGGCTGCCCAGGATAGGCTACGCGGGCCGCTATCGGCAGAGACTACGAGCAGACCATGGCAACTCGCAAGTTAGGTAAGGGACTAGACAGCCTCCTTTCAACCCAGCACGCCAAGGAAAGCCCGCCCGCCGGCGGGCCGAGCTGGGTTCCCGTCGGCAACCTGAGCCCCAACCGCGTCCAGCCGCGCCTGGACCTCGAGCGAGGCCTCGACCGGCTCGCCGAATCGATTCGGAAGCATGGAATCATGCAGCCGATCGTGGTGACGGCGCTGGAGGGCGATCGGTACGAGATCCTGGCGGGCGAGCGCCGATGGCGCGCCGCGCAGTTGGCTGGCCTGAAGAGCGTTCCGGTCCTGGTTCGCGAGGGAACCCGCTCCGACGCGGAACGGCTCGAGCTCGCCTTGATCGAGAACGTCCAGCGCGAAGACCTGGACCCGATCGAGCGCGCGCAGGCCTGTCGGCGCCTCCTGGACGAATTCGAGCTAACCCAAGAGCAGGTTGCCCAGGGACTTGGCTACGAGCGCTCGACCGTTGCCAACCTGGTTCGCCTGCTGGAGCTCCCGCAGGACATCCAGGACGCTGTTTCACGTGAAACGATCACCGCCGGCCACGCGCGGGCGCTCCTCCGGGTGGCGGGCACCCCCGCTCAGGCGGAGCTGTTCCGGCGCCTGGTGGAGGAAGACTGGTCGGTCCGGCAGACCGAGGCCGCCTGCAAGGCCGCGGCAGATGGGAAGGTGGCTCCGGCTCACCAGGCTCGGCCCCGCCAGCCGGCTTGGGTCTCCGATCTGCAGGAGAAGATCACCCGGGAGACCGGCCTGAGGACCGAAGTTCGACTTCGGCGGCGCGGTGGCGGGCGAGTCGTCTTCCACTTCCAAGACCTGGATGAGCTCGATCGCTTCGCCCAGGGGCTGAAGCTCCAGGACGAGGTCGACGAGTTGCTCGAGGGCTGAGCGCCTCCAGGGAGGAATGGAAAGAGCCCCGGTCCAGAAGGACCGGGGCTCTTTCGTTTCTGCTCGGCGCCGACCGCTTGCCGGCCGCGGCGCGGCTGGGGCTCAGCCGACGATCTCGATCGCCGTGATGTAGATGGAGTCCACTTGGTCCGGCGCGCTCGGCCCGCCGAACTGGAGCAGGTCGAGGTGTTCGGCGCCGCTGGTCAGCATGCCAAAGACGGTGGTGACGCCATCGAGGTGGCCGGCGTCCATGAGGCCCAGCTCGAAGCCCGCCGGGTCCATCTCGTTGGGGGCGCCCGGGGTCTGGGTCAGGTAGAGCGCGCCGGGCAGGTGGAAGTAGCCCCACTTGCGCTCGAGTTCGATCGGGTCGGCGCCCTCTTCAGGGGCCTCCCCCGCGAACTTGAAGCCGAAGGAGCCCTGGCGCAGGCCTCCTGCATTCAGGAGCTTCCCGCTGGCGACCGCTTCCTCGAACCAGGCGCAGGCGGCCGGGGAGGCCTCCGAGTAGAGGCCAGCGGTGAACTCGTAAGTGTCGACCTCGTTTACGGTTAGGGTAAACTTGACGGTCTTGCCGGTGGGCGCCGGGTTGGTGAAGCTGCGCTCCGCCTCGGGGCTCAGGGCGCGCTCGACCATGCCGAGGGTGAACTGGAACAGAGGCTCCGGGCCTTCCGCGCCGACCATCCGGTAGCCGGCCAGGTCGGTGTCGGTGGCCAGCGTGTCGAGCTCCTGCTTCAGCTTGCCGAGGGCGACCTTGTCATTGCTGGACAGGGCGGCGGACACCCCAGAGTGGATGACCCACGGGTAGGTGCGCTCGTCGGTCCGGGCGCGGGCGAGGGTCTCATCCACCTTCTCCGCGCTGAAATTGGCCGGATCGGCGGAGAGCTCCTGGAACAGCGCCCACGAGGAGGACAGGTTGTCCCGCTGGTAGCGCGGCCAGTAGTAGTTGAAGCTCGATCCGATGGTCAGCGCGACCAACAGGGTGATCAGGAAACCCTTGTTCTCCTTGGCCCAGCTGACGGCAGGGTTCTCGGGCGAGAAATCGGGGTTGTGGCTGCCCGGCGCGGTGCGCGGGCTGGAAGACGAGTCGGCGGTCATTGCGGACGGATCGGAGTGCGTTCAGAGCGCATGCGGAGGGTGATCACCACCTTCTGAAAACCTTCGTAACGCTTTCTGTCGGTGAGGCTTACATCCAAATCAAGGCGTGACGGGCCCTTTCTCCAGGCGCCGCTGCGCAGGTCCATCTCCCATCCATGGATGGGGAGGCGGTCCAGGTAGTACTGCTCGACCGATTCCTGGCTGCCGATGCCTTCGTAGCGCAACTCCCCATGGCGGAACTCGCCGACGTGCAGGGAAGCCTTGGCGGCGACGGTCTCCACGGGCTCGAAGCCACGCGGAACCGGGACGTCCTGCCAGTAGCCCAGGACCGGAGGCGGAGCCTCGTGGGCGGTGGTGTTGCAGGAAGCCGCAACCAAAGGCAGGGCGAGGAGGAATGAGAGGGTCTTCAAAGACATCGGACCTCGTTGGACGGTGGGCCGCAGGTGCTCTCGGGCGGCAGAGTTTATCCCTGAAAACCGATCCCCACAACGGAATGCTCAGGCGTAAGATGGCGCCAACTTCCGTCTTGCTGACGCGAATTCCCGAAAAGATGAACCGAACTGTCCCCTTTCTCCTCCTGGCAGGCCTCCTCGCGCCCTCCGCGACGGCCCAGCAGAGCCTGGCCGACCAGCTCCCCGGCGACACCGCCATCTACTTCGAGGTCCCCGATGTGAACCAATTCGGGGAGGGCTTCGCCAGCTCCTCCCTGGGTCGCATCTGGAGCGACGAGGCCATGCAGGCCTTCCTCGAGCCGGTGCTGCCGATGATCGAAGGCGCCTTCCTCCAGGCCCAGATGGGTATGGAAGCCCAAGGGATCCCCGGCGCGCTGCTCGATCCCTCCACCTATGGCCGCCTCGAGGTCGGCATGGCCTTCGGCGAGATCGGCCCGATGGGTCCGGACATGCTGGTCGGCGCGGAGCTCGCCTTCCACGACGGCGCGGTCGCCGAGGCGGTCTATGGCCTGCTCGGCGCGATGCTCTCGGAGCAGGGCGCGGAGGTCACCGAGAAGGGAATCCACTTCAGCGACGGCGTCGGCACGGTCGACGTCAGCCTGAACGGCACCACCCTGACCTTGCTGGCCAACAAGGGCTACGAGGTCACCGGCAAGCTGACCGAGGGCGCCGCCTTCCAGGCCGCGCGCGGCAGCCTCGCCAGCGGCCAGATGTTCATGCACATGGACTTCGCCCAGTTGTTCGAGGTGCTGAACTCCGTGATCGCCGCCGAGGCGCCGCCCGAGGCCCAGATGGCGATCCCGATGCTGATCCAGGCCTTCGGCCTCGACTCGCTCCAGACCCTCAGCGTCACCACCGGCTGGCGCAACGGCGAGAGCTTCGGTGACGGCATCATGAGCTTCGGCCCGCAAGGACCGACCGGCCTGATCGGCATCGGCGTGAAGGGTGGCCCGGCGGCGGACAAGTCCCTGGCCAAGTACGTGCCGGCGAACGCCACCGCCTTCTCGATCGGCAACGCCGACTTCGAGGCCATCTGGTCCTTCCTGACCGGCACCGTCGATCAGATGATCGCCATGGCTGAGAGCCAGGGTGAGCAGATCGACCGCAACATGCCGGAGCTGGCCTGGCTGTACGGCGAGGACCGCCCGATGTACGACAAGGCCTTCGCCGCCATCGGCCCGGAAGCCTTCTCCTGGAGCAAGGCCGAGTTCAGCATGACCGGCGGCGGCGGCGCCGGCGGCAGCTACATCCGCGTGCGCGACGTCGACGCGGTGCGCTCCATGATGTCGCAGGTGATGCCGCAGCTGTCGGCGATGCTGCAAGAGGTCGAGCTGGTCGACCTGCTGGTCAAGAACGCGACCGACCGCAAGAAGGACGCCGAGGGCAACTGGACCACCGTGAAGCTCGGCGAGTACTACCAGGTGCGCTTCAACCTGGCCGCCCTGCCGATCCCGCCCGAGGTGCAGATGCAGCTGCAGATGGCCGCCAGCGCGATCCCGCAGCCGGCCTTCGGCGTGACCGACGACGGCTGGATGGTGTTCTCGATGAACGGCTCCAGCGGCGTGCGCAAGGCGATGAAGAACGGCATCCAGAAGCCCGATGCCAGCATCCTCTCCAACGAGGAGGCGGCCGACTTCCTGGGCCGCGTGCCCGAGCAGGCCGGCTCGCTGCGCTGGAGCGACCCGCGCCCCTTCGTCGGCGGCATGGTGACCACCGTGCAGGGCTTCCTGCCCATGATCGCCGCCCAAGCCGGCGACGAGATGCCGCTCGACCTGGACAAGATGCCGGGTCCGGACTCCTTCACCAAGCACCTGCGCACCAGTGAGGCCTACGCCTGGTACGACGGCAAGCACCTGCGCATGAAGAGCGTCGGCAGCCTCGACGGCGGCGACATGATGGCGCTGGCCGCGATGGGCGGCGCCGCCTTCGCTGGCGTCGCGGTCTCGCAGGAGATGGCGCCGGCCGAGCAGCTCGAGGTCTATGAAGAGTGGGAAGTGGTGGAGGAGCCGGTCGGGAACTCCGAAGAGGCGACCCTCGTCGAGCTGCTGCGCCTGGACACCGGCCTAATGCTCTACTCGGCCGTCAACGGCTCCTACCCCGCCAGCCTGGACGTGCTGCTCGCCCCGCAGCAGGACTGGGAAGACGGTTTCCTGAGCGAGAAGGAGCGCGGCATCGAGGCGGACGCCTGGGGCAACGCCTTCGTCTACAAGCTCGATGGAGACAGCTACAAGCTTTACTCTTGTGGTCCGAACGGCACCGACGACGGCGGCGCCGGCGACGACCTCTCGCTTGAGTAAGCACCTGCTGACCTTGCTGCTGTGCGCGGCGCTCCTGGCTCTGCCGGGAGCGCCGCCGCTTGTTGCGGCCGCCCTGCCGGCGGCCGCCGCGCAGCAGAGCGGCCAGGGCGAAGGCTTCACCTGGACCGCGCCCGAGGGGCTGGCCGACCTGGCCGAGCGCCTCGAGCCCGAGATCGCCCGCTCGCTGGCCGACGCGCGGGCCTGGACCGGCCTCCAGCCGGACCCGCGCCCGTTCCGGGTCGAGTGGGTCGGCGACCGCAAGGCCCTGGCGCGCGCGTTGCGCATGAAGGAGGTGCCCAGCTGGTACGCCGCGGTCGCGGTGCCGAGCGAGCGGCGGCTGATCATCGCGACCGAGATCGCGGGCTCCGAAGCGCGCCTGCTCTCGACCGTGCGCCACGAGCTGATGCACCTGGCGATGGCCGACCTCGGCCCAGAGGCCTGGGGCCGCCTGCCGGCCTGGTTCCACGAGGGCTGCGCCGAGGTCTTCGCCGAGGAGATCTACCTGGGCGAGATGGGCGTCTCGCTCTCTTGGCGCGCGGTGCTCGGCGACCTCGAACGGCTGGCCGAGTACCGCAAGGGCTTCCCGGACAGCCCGGTGCGCGCGGCGATCGGCTACGCCCTCGGCGAGCGCTTCGTCTCCAGCCTGATCCGCCACCACGGCATCGTCGTGGTGCAGGAGGCGCTCGCCATGGTGCAGGCCGGCGCCAGCCTCGACGCCGCCCTGATCGAGCTCACCGGCCTCGGCCTGGTCGAGCACGAGGAGCGCATGCGCCAGGAGCTGACCCACGCCTCGGGCCTGCTCGGCGACATCTACCCGCAGATCTTCCTCGGCCTGGCGCTGTTCATGGTGCTCGCCTTCCCGCTGGTGCGCGCCGCCCGCCGCCGCCGCCGCGAGGAGCTCGAGGAGCGCTGGGAACGCGACGAGGTCGTCGAGGACCTGGATCCGGTTCTGGCAACCGGCCAGTGGCGGCGGGTAGAAATTGAGGAGGAGCTCCCCGAAGAGGAAGCCGAGCCCTGGGACGACTGGGACGACGAAGAGATTTGAGCGCCAAGCCCCGCCCGATGCGCAAGCGCCTGCTCCGGCGAGCGAGCAAGAGCCTGGCGACGACGCTCGGCCCGTGGCTGCTGCGCCTGCTCGCCGCCACCTGGCGGGTGCGCCGGCTCGGCGCCGACCGCACCGTCGACTCCGACCGCGAGCTGGTCTACGGCGTGTGGCACGAGAGCATCCCGGCCGGCGTCGCGCTCAACCGGGACCGGAGCCTGACCGTCTTGATCAGCAGCCACCACGACGGCGAGGTGATCACCCGCATCGTGCGCAGCTTCGGCTTCCGGCCCGCGCGCGGCTCCAGCAGCCGCGGCGGCAGCCGGGCGCTGCGCGAGATGCTGCGGGCGGCCGGCGAGTCGCGCGGTCTGGTCGTGACCCCGGACGGCCCGCGCGGCCCGGCGCACCAGATCGCCCCCGGCCTGCTCTACCTCGCCGGTGTCACCGGCCGGCCGGTGGTCGCCACCGGCTTCGCCGCCACGCGCGCCTGGCGCGCGCGGTCGTGGGACCGCATGATCATCCCCAAACCCTTCGCCAAGGTCGTGCTCTGCTTCGGCGACGACCTCGGCGTCCCCCGCGAAGCCTTGCGCGACGACGTGCTCCTCGAACAGAGCCTGCAACAACTCCAGCAGCGGTTCGCCGCTGCCCACCAGAGCGCCGCGGACACCCTCCGCGAATGGAGCGGACGGGCCGACGTGGTGGGAGGGCCGGCATGAGTCCCTCCAGCACCCACGTCCTGAAGCTCGCCGCCGCCGCCGGCAAGCGGCTCCACGACCAGCTGCACGAGGCCGGCTTCGAGTTCCGCGACGTGCAGTACGCGCGCTTCCAGGCCCGCGGCGCCGGAGTGGTCGCCACCCTCTACACCAGCGGCAAGCTGGTGATCCAGGGCCGCGGCGTCCAGGCCTGGGCCGACCGCTTCCTCGGCGAGGGCGTGGTCAAGGCCGGCAACGGGAATGGCAACGGCAACGGCGCTTCGGCCAGCGCCGAGGACCAGCGCCGCCTGGCGGAGCTGCCCGAGATCGCGGTCGGCTCGGACGAGGCCGGCAAGGGCGACACCTTCGGCCCCTTGGTGGTGTGCGCGATGGCGGTGCCCGAGGGGCGCCGCGAGCTGCTGCTCGAGGCCGGGGTGTGCGACTCCAAGCGGCTCACCGATACCCGGATCCGCACCTTGGCGGGCTGGCTGCGCGGCGAGTTCCCTCACGCCGAGCGCGTGGTCGGTCCCGACGAGTACAACCAGCGCCACCGGGACCACGGCAGCAACGTCAACCGGCTGCTGACCGAGCTGCACGCCGAGGTGCTGCTCGAGGCGGGCGAGGCCACCGGGATCCAGGCCTTCATCGTCGACCGCTACGGCGCCGACTCTCCGGTGAAGCGCCAGCTCGCGCGCCTGGCCCCCGGGGCTCCGGTGCACGAGATCCCGCGCGCCGAGGTCCACCCGGCGGTCGCCGGCGCCTCGATCCTGGCGCGCGACCGCTTCCTCGAGAACCTGGAGCGGCTCAGCGAGATCATGGCGGTCGAGCTGCCGCGCGGCAGCGGCGCCCCGGTGCCGCCGGCCTTGCGCCGCTTCCTCGAGATCCACGGCCCCGAGCAGCTCGGCCGCGTCGCCAAGCTCCACTTCAAGAACGTGCAGGCGGCGATCGACCGCCACCTCCGATGAACGATTCCTCCCCGAACCCCGTCCGCGCCCACGACCACGGCGAGCGCGCCTTCGTGCCGCTCGGCGCCTGCGTGCTCGCGGTCAGCGACACCCGCGACCTGCAGTCCGACGCCAGCGGCGCCTACCTCGCCGAGACCCTGGCCGCGGCCGGCCACACCCTGGTCGAGCGCGAGCTGGTGCGCGACGAGGTCGCCCAGATCCAGGCCAAGGTGAAGGGCTGGTGCGCCGACCCCGCCGTGAACGCGGTGATCGTCACCGGCGGCACCGGCTTGTTCGCGCGCGACGTCAGCCCCGAGGCGCTCGAGCCGCTGTTCGACAAGCGCATGCCCGGCTTCGGCGAGATGTTCCGCATGCTGAGCTGGGAGGAGATCGGCACCGCCACCCTCGAGTCGCGCGCCTGCGCCGGGGTCATCGACCGCACGGTGGTCTTCGTGATCCCCGGTTCGCGCGGCGCCTGCCGCACCGCGCTCGAGAAGCTGATCCTGCCGCAGCTCGACTCGCGCACCAAGCCGTGCTCGATCGGCGGCATGATCGACCGGCTGTAGCCGCGATCGGCTTCAGCGAGCCGGCGTCTCAGCCGGCGGAGGGATCCGCGGGGCCGGGTCGGTCTTCCAGCGGACCGGGCGAACCCGCAGGATCTTGGGTGCCCGACTCCTCGGCGGCTGGCTTGGGCCGTGTCGGCGAGGTGGTCCGTTCGACCGGGCCGTCGACCTCTAGCTCCTCCGAAGCGGAGGAGCCCTCCGGGTCGGCCCCCGGGGCCGACGGGTCGGCGGACTCCGCTCCGGCTTCGCCCCCTTCTGCGCCTTCCTCCACCGCGTCCTCCCGATGGTCGCCCGGCCAGGGCTGATAGGCCGGGGCGTTCAGATCCACCACCGGCTTGGCCTGCTCGGCCTCGCGCTTGAGGTCGCGGATGGTCTGGTCGATGCCGGTCTCCCGGCGCAGGTCGTTCACCGAACGGCGCAGCTTGAAGAAGGTGCGGCCGATGTCCTTCGCCACCTCGGGCAGCCTGCCGCCGAACAGCAGCAGCCCGATCATCAGCGCGACGAGCAGCTCGCCGCCGGAAGGGAGGATCGCGAACACGCTCACATTCTAGGGCGGTCCGGCCGCGGCGCCGTATCGACCAGGAAGCGGGGCATGAGGTGGAAGAAGACCCCGCTGCGGCCGGAGGCCTGATCCCGCTCCACCCCGAACTCGAACACGAAGTCGTGGCCGTAGCGGCGCAGGGACAGCTCCGAGCGCTTGCTGGCACCAGGCCTGAAGTTGTAGGGCTGGCGCAGCCGCACGCCCCAGTCGTTGCTCAGCCGCCAATCGATGGTGCCTTCGATCTGGCTGACCAGGCCCTCGACCTTGCGGAAGGCCAGGCCGTACTCGACCCGGTCGTGCGGCTGCACGTTCAGGCGCGCGAACTGCTCCACCCACTGCGCGGTGTGCAGGTCCTGTCGGATCCGGGTCTCCAGCCGCACGCCCTCGAGGGTCTGGCCGTAGACCGCCGGGGTCCAGGTGGCGCGCAGCTCGGCCGGACCCCAGTCGGTGGCCGCCTCGCCGGCGCGACGGCCCGGGAATACCGGGTCGATCAGCGGCTGGTCCGGATCGGTGTAATAAGGGAGGAGCAGCTCGACGTCGGCCCACAGGCCGCCGCCGGGCGCGATCCACTGCTGGCGCACCCCCAGCTCGAGCGCCTCGCCGGAGCGGTAGCCGTCCCACTCGTCGAACTGCACCAGCCGGCCGGGGCGCTCGCCGCCGACGCTGAGCTTGCGGAAGCGCGCGGTCGGCAGCACCCGGTGCTGCCAGCCATGCTCCCAGTCCTTGAGCAGCAGGGTGCTGAGCTCGAGGTAGGCCTCGGCGAGCTGGCGGCTGGCGGAGCCGGTGTCGGCCAGGTCGGCGTCGTAGGCGATGCCCTGGAAGCGGGCGCCGGGGCGCAGCACGAAGCCGGACTGGTGGATCGGCGCCGAGACGTCGGTCCACACCCGCAGCCGGTCGCGCGCCTGGCTGGAGCTGCGGCGGAAGGCGGGGACGCCGGCCGGGGTGGCGTAGTCCTGGTCGCGCAGGCGCAGGCGGCCGAGCTCGGCGCCGTAGGAGAGGTGTAGCGGGAGCTCGCCGTCGGCGCCGCCGAGCGGGCCGGCGGGCAGGGTGGTGAGGGTGCTCGGGTAGGCCTGCCAGCGCATCACCGGCAGGGACTCGAGCGCCACCGGCGCCGGCCCGCCGGCTCGGCCGAAGCCTTCGAGCGGCACCGCCCCGACCTGGTCGAGGCGCGCCTCGGCCTTGAGATCGAAGAAGCTCCGGGCGCCGTCGCGCCGCAGGTAGAGCTCGCTGAGGGCGTCGTCCTGCTCGCGCCAACGCTGCTCGAAGAACTCGGGATCGACCAAGGGGTCGCTGGTGAAGGCCAGGTCGAGGTCGACGCGCCAGCGCTCGTCGAGCTGGAAGCGGTTCCAGAGCCGACCGCGGAAGCGTTCGTCGGACTCGCGGCGCACGCGGTTGGCGAAGCGGTGTCGGTCGGGTCCTTGGTCGTCGAGGAAGAACAGCTCCCAGTTGCCGCGGTAGCGACCCGTCTTGAGGCCGAACTCGGTGCCCAGCGGAAGGCCGCGGCGGGTGCGATAACCCGGCAGCAGGCGCCAGCGCAGTCGCCCGCCTTCCTCCAGCCGGGTGCCGCCGCGCAGGTCGAGCTCGACCGACTGACCGTCGCGGTTGTTCGAGCCGAGCTTGACGCCGTGCAGGCTGAGCAGGCTCTCACCCTCGCTGCGGCCGAAGCCGGGCGTGGGCAGCGGAGTCAGGCGGTGGCCTTCGATCTCCAACCAGCCGTCTTCGGGATCCCAGCGGTAGCCGTCGGCGCCGTCGGGTTGGCCGCGCAGGCGCGCGACCCGCAGCGCGAAGTGCGGCTCCGGCGCGTCGCAGGTGGTGAGCACGGCTTCGGTGGCCTCGAGGCTGCCGTCGGGCTGCTCCTCGAGTTCGGCGGCGAGCAGGCGCAGCGGCCAGCCGTTGGGGCCGAAACCGGGCGGCAGCAGGAGGTCGGCTTCGGTGAGCCGCGTGCGGCCCTCCAGGACTTGATAGTCGAGCTGTTGGCAGCGCAGCTCGAGCTCGGGCGTGAGGACGAGGGCGTCTTCGGACAGGCGCACCGAGTGCAGGGCGTGGGTGGCCTCCGGCGGCAGGCCGAGCGCGTCGAGCAGGCGGTCCGACCACAGCGCGGCGAGCGGGCCGGCGGCGGGCGGG